>DATGVV010000482.1:0-19354 GCA_035299885.1 Chloroflexota bacterium
CGTCGAGCCCACGCGAGGCGGCCTGTTTGCAGGCATTCATGGCGAGGGCCTCTACTTCAGTGCAGACCAAGGCCATACCTGGCAGCCGAGAATAACGGACCTCGGCGTGAAGCACGTCTATTCGCTGGGCTGCACGCAGCGTGACGGCAAGATCGTGATCTACGCCGGCACGGAGCCTTCGCACCTATTCGAGAGCACCGACTACGGTGAGAGCTGGCAAGAGCTGGCGACCCTGCGGCAGGTACCAGAGATGGAAAAATGGATGTTCCCCGCGCCGCCGCACACCGGTCACGTCAAGTGCATCGCCGTGGACCCGCGTGACACCCGCACTGTGTACGCAGGCATCGAGCAGGGCGCGCTGCTGAAAACCACCGACGGCGGAAAGACCTGGCGTGAGCAGGCCGGCTACAGCCGGCCCGACGACGAAGTCTTCAAGGACGTGCACCGTGTGTTGCTGCGGCCTTCCAACCCGGACGAGATCTATATGAGCGGCGGGATGGGCCTGTACTACAGCCCCGACGCCGGCGAGACTTGGGAGCATCTCACCGATCGCAAGTTCCGCATTGGCTATCCCGACCAGCTGCTGTTCTCACCGAATGACGACCGCGTACTATTCATGTCCGGAGCCTCGGATAATCCTGGCACGTGGCGGCAATCGCACCAGGCTGATGCCACGGTGGTGCGCAGCCGCGATAGCGGTCGCAGCTGGGAGCCGGCGGGCGGCGGCCTGCCGGAGCACATGCGTGGCAACATCGAGGCCATGAGCATGGGCGTGTACGGTGACTCTTTCAGCCTGTTCGCCGCCACGACGGATGGGGATATCTTCGCCAGCCACGATGGCGCCGAAAGCTGGACGCGCATCGCCAGCGGCCTGGCGCCGGTCTCCAAAGTGGGGCACTACATGCCCCTGCGAGCCGCATAGTTCCTCTCCCGCAAGCGGGAGAGGAACAGAGACGTGCCCTATAGTTCTGGGCGATGCTGGTCAGCCTTGCCGTCGAACGGTCGAACCTCGAGCATCAGGCTTCGAGCGCTTCCCTCGCCTACCTCGATCCAGCGGTCGTGGAGCAATCGGGCCTGGCGGTTGGCAGCCTGATTCGCGTCACCACGTTTTGGGGCAGGACCATTTGGGTTCGCGTTGGGCCAGCCCAGGAGGCCGATCGCGGCAGCGGCTTGATTCGCCTCGATCGCTTTCAGCGCCAGAGCCTCAAAGCGCGACTGCACGAGACGGTGGAGGTGTTTCCGGAGGAGGAGCGGCCCGTCGCACGGGTGTTTCTCCAGCCCGCGGTGGACCTGTTTACGGCCAAGGCTCACCACATCGAGGAGCACCTGAAGGAAGAGCTGGTCGAGAACAGGACGCCAGTCTGCGACGGCCAGCTGCTGTTTGCTCATTTCGAGCACTCCGTAGCCGGTCTGCTGTATCGCGTCCGCAAGGCAGAAGACGCGGCAGGCGTGGTGTCTGAGACCACCGACGTGGTGCTCGAGCCCGCCCCGCAGGGCTTCGCCGACGACCTGTCGCTGGATGTCACCTTCGACGACGTGGGCGGTCTCGACAGCGAGATCCGGCTGGTGCGAGAGCTCGTCCAGATCCCCCTGCAATTCCCCAGCGTCTACCGCCAGCTGGGAATCCAGCCGCCAAGAGGCGTCATCTTCTATGGCCCGCCAGGCACCGGCAAGACGCACCTGGCCAAGGCCATGGCCAACGAGCTGAACGCGCAGTTCTTCTACATCAACGGTCCCGAACTCATCGGCAGCATGTACGCCGAGACGGAGGCCAACCTGCGAAAGATGTTCAGCGAAGCGACCCACCACGCGCCATCGATCATCTTCATCGACGAGCTGGACGTGATGGCCCCGCCGCGCGGCGAGACCGGCTCCCATTCCGACACGCGCATGGTCACCCAGCTCCTGTCGTTGATGGACGGCATGCGGAAGGTAGAAGGCGTGGTCGTGGTCGGAACCACAAACCGGGTAGAGGCGGTCGACCGCGCCTTGCGCCGGCCGGGGCGGTTCGACCGCGAGATCTACCTCGGACCGCCAAGCGAGCACGGCCGCCTGCAGATCCTAGGCATCCACACGCGCGAGATGCCGCTGTCCGCCGGCGCGCGGGCGTACCTGCCCGAGCTGGCGCGCGTGACTCATGGCTTCGTCGGCGCAGACCTGATGGAGCTGAGCCGCGAGGCCGGCCTGAACGCGCTGCGGCGCGAGTTGCTGGCGGGCAACGGCAGCCAGCCCGAAGTGCACCACATCCGCTTCGAGCAGCTGCGGGTGGAGCGCGACGACCTCGTTCGCGCCCGCAGCCACATCCATCCCTCGGCCACACGTGAAGCCCTGGTCGATTTTCCGGACGTTGGCTTCGAGGACGTCGGAGGGTTCAGCGCTGTCAAGGAGGAGCTCCTCCACCACGTTCGCGTCCGGCTGCAGGATACGGAGGGCCAGGTGGCTTCGGAGCGCGACGGCGTGCTACTGTTCGGGCCGCCCGGCGCCGGCAAATCCCTTCTCGCCAAAGCCACTGCCAAGGAGTGTGGTATTGCCGTGGTTGTCGTCAATGGCCCGGAGCTATTCACGAAATGGCTGGGCGAGTCTGAAGAAGCCGTTCGCCACGTTTTTCTCGTGGCGAGACAGCTCGCGCCATGCATCCTGTTCTTTGATCAGCTCGACGCCGTGGCGCCGACTCGAGGGCTCGAATCAGGCAGCCGCACAACCGAACGGGTAGTGAGCCAGCTGCTCAGCGAGCTGGATGCGCTCGACGCAAGCCCCGGCGTGATCGCGCTCGCGGCCACCAACAGGCTAGACCTGATCGATCCCTCGCTGCTGCGGCCTGGCCGGTTCGGCATCCACGTTGAAGTGCCGCTGCCCGATCAGGACGATCGCCGGCAGATCCTGGCGCTGCACATGAGCAAGCTCGACCTGGCGCATGCGCTGAGCGGCGAGCTGGTCGACTGGCTTGCAGAACGCTGCGAAGGGCTCTCGGGCGCGGACCTGCGGCGCATCTGCCAGGACGTGCGGCGCCTGGCCGATGCCACGTCGGGACCCCTTTCACGCAGCGAGCTCGAGCTGCCGCTGCAGCGCAGCCTCGCCGGGACCAAGCCGCGGCAGGCCGGCGCAAGGGAGGATCGTGGGTGGAACTAGAGCGGGTCCGGGAGCGAGAGCCGGAAGCGGGCGGCACCAAGTACGACCAGACGCTGCGCGAGCGGGCGCAGTGGGTCGAACGCGCCATGACCGGCCAGGTAGTGATTCGGGGCGCCGAACGAGAGTACGAGCCTAACCGCCAGGGCCACATCAAGCGTTACCTCAACCCCAAGTTCTTCCATGACACAGCCCTGACGGAGTGGATTGTCTTCATCCACGACGTCAGGCGACAGTCCGGCAAGCACCGCCATCAAGGTGGGCTGGTGATCTTCGTGCTGGAAGGCGAAGGCAGCAGCGACGTCGAGGGCCTGCGCGTGGATTGGCGGCCTGGCGACTTGCTGCTGCTGCCAATCAAAGCCGACGGCGTCACCCACCAGCACTTCAATCGCGATCCGCACAAGGGCGCCCGTTGGATGGCCTTCATTTACGAGCCCTTCTCACGGTACCTCATGGATCAGATCGTTCAGGTTGAGGACATGCCTGACGAGGCATCCGCGTCGCTTGCGCCGCTCCAGCGCCTGCGCGACGCCAGCGCCCGCGTGGGCCGCTTTGCCCAGGACGGCGACAGCTACGAACCCCTCCACATCACCAATCCAGCGCAGCTGGGCAGTGTCGACCTGCTGGACGAGCTGTATCGCCTGCGCGATCACCAGCAGCGCACGGCCGAGCGAGCCGTGTGGATGATCCAGGGCGACCAGCTGCCCTGGCAAACCAGCGCCCAGGGTATCGTCCGCTGGTATCTCCATCCGGCCATCGACTACGCCTGTCTGCACACGCTGCTGTTCTACGTGCAGCGCATTCCCGGCGGCAGCCGAAGCGGCCGCCAGCGACATGGCGGGAACGCCGTGTTCTACGTGCTCGAAGGCCGGGGCCACACCATCCTGGACGGCGTCACACATTCCTGGGAAGCCGGCGATCTCGTGACCTTGCCGAACCGGCCAGGCGGCGTGGTTTACCAGCATTTCAACGACGATCCCGTCAGTCAGGTCCTGCTCGTCGCCTGCGAGCCGGACCTGACGCACACTATTGGCCTCGATCGCGGTGCTGGCTTCGAACAGCTCGAGGCGTGTCCGGAGTACCGCGCCAGCCACTTATAGTTAGACATATGCCCGTCAATCAACCAGCCGTGCCGAAAATCGCAGCTCTTCCACTCGAGCAGATCGAGATCGACCCAGAGAACGTACGCACCGCATACCTTGAAGGAACTGTCGAGCAGCTTCGTCAAGCGCTGGTCGCCGGCCTGGAAGCGGGCGAGCAGTTCATCAACCCGCCCAGCGTGTACCCCATCGGCAACGATCGCTATCGCGTGAAGCACGGCAACTGCCGGGTGCTTGCTGCCCAAGGCATTGTGGATCAACTTCATGTCCGTATCGTCGAGCCGCCAGTCAGACGGGTCGACAAGCTCTTGGATCAGCTCGGCGAGAACCTGCTTCAAGGAGGTCTCGATCCAATCGATACGGCACAGGCGCTGCGCCAGCTTCGGGAGAAGGAAGAGCTGTCCATATCAGGCATCGTCGACGTTCTGGCCGCACGAGGAATCAAGCGCGGCAAGTTCTGGGTCAACATGCATCTGGGCTTGCTGCGGTTGCATCCGTTCGTCGTAGATGCCATACGGTCAGGACACATCGCTCCCCGCACGGCCTGGCTGCTACGAGGCTTGTCCGAGGCTGAGCAAGTCCACCGGACGCGCGACATCATCGCCCAAGGGCTGACGCAGCGGGCCGTTGAGGAAAGCCTTGGCATGCGGGCCCAAGATGAGGAGGATGTCGAAGACGCTGCTGGCGGCATTGATACCGCCCAGCCTGAGCTTACGTACCTGCAGATCGGGGAGCGAATCGAGCAAGCCGCGAACCGGGAGGAGGATTTACCACGACGGCCTCGCCGGGACCTCGACGATGACCGGCGCACGGGCTCTGTCCAGCGCCGCTGGGAGCTGGTCGCCGCGCCCGTACCGGAGTCCGCCCGGGAGCACTCCAAGCTGCAAATCCTGGAGCAGCATGACTGGAGCAAGCGTGCGCCGGCGGTGGAACGCGACCTGGCGCGTGAGTTTGTTTTCTTCGGCGGCTGCGACCCTGAGCGCGCGATAGCGCTCGCTCAGCGAGCAAGTCACGAAGCCGCCGCGGCGCCGGCACTTGTGGCCGCTGCCAACCATCTGGCGCAGCTAGAGAAGCAGGCTGCTGCGGTCGAACCCGACAGCGCCCTGCTGGCGCTACTCAACCTGCGGCTGGCGCGGATCGCGGGCGGCCAGCCAGAGCTCGCCGTCGGCTAGTCCCCCGAGGTCGCTTGGTTTCTTGCGAAACCAAGCGACCTCCACAGGAAGTGAAATAGCATGCGACGAACCTACAGCAAACCGGTATTTTCTAGTGGAACGTGGCGACACTAGCTGACATTCGGGGCGCGATGCTTCCCCTGCCAACGGTCTTCGATGGCAACGGAGAGGTCGATGAGCCGGTCATGCGCGACCTGACGCAGTTCTACCTCGAGAGGCGGATCAACGGCTTCTTCCTGTGCGGCTCGTTCGGGCAAGGGCCGGCCATGAGGATCGATCAGCGCAAACGAGTGGCTGCCCTGGTTGCGGAGGAGATCCGCGGCCGGGTGCCGCTCGTGGTCCAGGTGGGAGCCGCCGATCCCTATACCGGCATCGAGCTGGGGCTTCACGCCCGAAGCATCGGTGCCACGGCGATCTCAATGGTCGGGCCGTACTACTACAACGACCGGCTGCCCGATGAGATCGTGCTCCACTTCCAAATGGTTGACGAAGCCGTGCAGCTGCCGCTGCTCGTCTACGATAACCCGGCCTACCAGGGCTATGAGATGACGCCCAAGTTTATGCAGCGGCTGGCGCGCGCCATTCCACGAGCCTTTGGCGCGAGCATCGCCTCGAGCGAAACCAAGGGCACCATTGACGAGGCTCGGCCGTACATGGAGGCGCTGCCAGAGTGGGCCATCTTCGCCTCGGCGTGCGTCCTCATGCCGGGCATGCAGCAGGGAATTCGAGGCGCCTCGAGCCCACCGCTCACCTTAGCCCCCGAGCTCGCCGTAGCGCTCGTCGAGGCCATCGACGCCGGCCGGACTGACGAAGCCAACTGGCTGCAGACGATGGTCAGCGAGCTGGCTCAGACGCTTGCCCGGCTCATGTCCCGCTATGGGCGGGCGCCGTGCCTGGAAGGACTGCGGGATTTGGGCTTTCCCGTGAAGCAGTATCCCCGCTGGCCAACAGTTTCCATTCCGGAGGACGAGCGGGCGTTTCTGTTAGACCTACTGCGGCGGGTTCGAGCCGCAACGAGCTGGATGCTCCAGAAGTGAGACCGACGCGCCGCCGAGAGGCGCGGTCAGCGAAGGGGACCGTAGCCAGGCGCGATCTGCTGAGACTCATCGGCCTCGGCATGGTCGGTCTGGCGGCGGCGGGCTGCGGCCGGAACAGTTTTCCGGCAGGCGCGAGTCCCTCGGGGACGGCTAGCGGCGCGACGCCGGGCAGCTGGGACGAGCTAGTGGCGGCGGCCAAGCGCGAAGGCAAGGTCGTAGTGAGCGGCTCGCCGGATCCCAAAGCGCGTCCGGCTATCATGAACGGCTTCCAAAAGGCGTTCGGGATCGACCTGGAGTACATCGGCGGCAACTCATCGCAGCTCGCCGCGCGGCTTCAGGCCGAACGCGCCTCCGGCCAGTACACGGTCGACGCCGGCATCGCTGGCAGCGACAGTGTGTACGGCAGCTTCTTCCCGAACGGCTGGCTGGATCCGCTCAAGCAGCAGCTCATCCTGCCGGAGGTCGCCGACGGCTCGCGCTGGAAGATGGGGCGGCCGTGGTTCCGCGATCCGAATGGGGATACCGTGCTCCAAATCTTCCAGACCGTCCAGCAGAACCTCACGCTGAACACGCAGTACGTCGCGCCCCAGGACATCCCCACCGCTGACGCGCTGCTCGATCCCAAATGGAAGGGCAAGATGTGCGCCTACGACCCGAGCGTGAATGGATCCGGGATCGCGATCGGCGCGGCGATCTACGTGGCCAAAGGCAAGGACTTCGTCACCAAGCTGTACAAGGGACAGAACGTCGTGCTCTCGCGCGACTACCAGCAAGTAGCCGATTGGGTCGCGCACGGAACGTACCCGATCGGCCTGGCGGTTCCTCATAGCTACCTCATCGAATACACCAAAGCTGGTGTGGGCATCGCCAACCCGGAGCTGGCTGACGCTCCCGACGCTGTGGGCGCCGGATTCGGTCTCGTGTTCCTATGGAACCACGCCCGTCATCCCAATGCCGCGCGGCTGTTCGCAAACTGGATTGCCAGCCGAGAGGGGCTGACCGCGTACGCGCAGTCGAACCTTCAGGTTCCGCTGCGAACGGACATCGATCCTACGTGGATACCTCCGCGAATGGTCCCGAAGCCTGGCGTCAAATACCTCGACACGTATGACTATGACTTCGAGCTCACGCAGCGTCTGGGAATCCGCGACTTCTACGCCAGTCTGCTGAAGTAACTAGAAGAAGATCGACAGCGTTCGGGGCAGCAGCGTCTCCGTCAGCATGATCGTGCGGCGGGCGATCTTCCACTCGCCATCGACCTGACGCAACCCGTCTTCACGCTTCCCCGAGAACTGGCTGGTGTGGGTGCCGTGGCGGATCTGAATGATCAGGAAGTTTGAGCGTACGAACACTTCATTGGGGCTGTCAGTCGCATCGACCATGACGTTGGTGATGAACCGCCGGGTGAGGGATGCCGGGTTCTCCACGTGTCTGAGGCCCGTGTCGATCTGCTTCACCCGCATCGTCAGGTCGTGCTTGTCCTCGTCGAAATAGCCTAAGTACACGTCCTGGTCTTCGAAGGCCCGAGGCTTACCCTGCACGCTTTCAAAGGTGGGCATCACGTAGCGAATGTCATCGGTGCAGAGCTCGAGCCAGTCATGGAAACGCTGCTCGTCCAGCAGCCAGGCTTCGTGGTAGAGGAAGCGTTCGATCTCCTGCTGCAAGGAGCCAATCTGCGGAGCGACGGCCATGCCTAGTCCTCCGCCGCCACGAGCTGCGACCAGTAGCGATAGAACTGCCGCTGCTGCGCCTCCCAAACATGCGGGCCGACCAAGCCCGGCAGCAGACTGACGTCGATGCCCTGCGACAGCAGCCGGCCGCGGAATGAGTGGTCGTGGTCGTGACCGACAGCCATCGTGTAGTTGAACGGCTGCAAAACCGACTCGTGACCCAGCAGATTGTCGGTCGAGCGTTCGAAGTTCTCTGAGTCGTCGGTGGCGATCAAGCCGGCGGCAGCCTGGCCTTTCATCAGGTTAGAGACTTGCAGCTGCTTAATCAGCTTAGGTGCATCCTTGTCCACCGCGCACCATTGCCAGCACTCCGTCAGCAGGGGCTTGCGAGGCTCCCATAAGATGAGCGCCTGGCCTTGGAAGGCGCTGGCGTTGGCCAGGATGCAGAAATGGGGGAACACATTGGCGTTCGTGATCTTCCAAACCTTTACCGGATCGTCCTTCATGCGCTCGGTGGTGCGTGCCCATCGCTCCGTGACCCAGTCCACGATCTCGGACCCGTATCGTTCGGCCAGGTTCAGATCGAGCTGGCGCTGCTCCTCGCCATCGCCGATACCCATCGCGCCGATGCCGTGTGGCACTCCGTTGGTGTGCCCGAGGCTAACGGTGATGGTCCGATCCATGTCGAACGGGATACGGTGGCTGCGGCTGTCCTCCATCAGTACCTTGAAATAGGACGCATGCGTCGTGGGGACGTGGTAATCGTCGCCGGCGAAGTTGTCGCACAACAACTTCCAGTTGGAAGGCATCACGTATCGCTGCACGCCGCCCACGACCTCTATACCGCCCAGGTACTCACGGGTGAGCAATCGGTCAAAGTACCAGCGGATATCACCCAGATAGTCGTCCAGCGGCATGACGCCCGAGTCCCAACAGGCAAAGATCAGCCCTCCATAGGTGGCCACCCGAGGGACCCCGACGAGGCCCCAATTTTCACGGTCCAGCTCGCCCAAATAGGCGTCCTCGAAATAGGGAACACCGATGAGCTTGCCGTCCATGTTGTACTGCCAGCCATGGAACGTGCAGGTGAACGTCCGGGCGTTCCCCCGGTCGAAGAAGCACACCCTATTGCCGCGGTGCAGGCACTTGTTGAGGAACACACGCAGCTTGCCCTTGAGATCGCGTAAGACGATCACCTGGTCGATGCCCATGTAATTAGTCAGATAGTCGCCGTTGTTCGGGATGCTGCTCTCGTGGCCGACGAACAGCCAGCATCTGCGGAAGACCTGTTCCAGCTCCTGCTTGAAGATCTCCTCGTCCACGAAGATCTCGTTGGAGATGAGGCCGTTTTCCCAATCGACTCGTGGCCCGACGTCAATCATGTGGCTCCCTCCGCAAGTGGTACCGTGGCGCAATCTTACACAGCGCGGCCAAGACGGTCAGCAGGCTAGAATGCTGCAACGCTATGGGCACGATCGCTGCCGGTCTGGCATCCTCCCACGCGTTTACGCTGCTCGATCCGGAGACGTGGGACGAGCGTCGCGCCTGGAACCGCGGCGCTTACAAGCGGCGCTATGGCGTAGAGCCAACCCAGCAGCCACAGGTGGATCAGGAGACGCTCGAGACAATTCGGCCCCGCTATCAACGCGTCCGCAGCGGCCTGGAGCGGCTTCGGGATGAGCTGGCGAGAATGCGCCCTGACGCGTTGCTGGTCGTTGGCGACGACCAGGACGAGAACTACAACGAGCAGAACATGCCCCAATTCGCCATCTACACCGGCGAGCGCATCAGAGCCGTAGCTCACGGTGAAGACGGCGGAGAGTACGCCTGCCATAGCGAGCTGGCGGAATCTATCCTCGAGGGCTGTGTTGCCCAGGGTTTCGACCTCGCTTACTCGCGGCAGTTTCCGAATGGCGAGCTGAAGTCGCACGCACATGGACCGCCGCTGCATATCCTGACGCCCGAACGGAACATCCCGATCGTGCCGATCTTTGTGAATGCCATCCATATGCCGGCGCCAGAGCCCCCGCGCTGCTACGCCTTCGGCCAGGCAATAGCCCGGGTGATCGAGAGCCGGCCGGCCGGCGAGAAGGTCGCGGTCTACGCTTCCGGCGGCCTGTCCCATTTCACGGCCGGCTATCCATGGAAACACTACAAGGGGCCAAACACGCACGGCGCCATCTGCACCGACTTCGACCGCTCGGCGGTTGATCTCATGCGCCAGGGCAAAGCGAGCAAGCTGGCTGAGCTGACTTCCGGCGATCTCCTGGCCAACGGCGAGATCGAGCTGCGCAGCTGGCTCATCATGCTGGGGGCCATTGGCGACCAGCCCGCGACGGATATCGTCTACGAGCCCTTTTACTCGGCCATTATGGGCATGGCCGTTGGTCTCTGGAAAAATGGCGCGCAGTAGCCGAAGGAGCTTTGTCATGCCGAATAACGTGAGGCATCCGCGGCCTGGGGTACGGATTCCTCGCTGCGCTCGGAATGACAAAGGCTGGTTGCTGCTTTTAATTCTTGGGGGCGCTCTGCTGATGGCGAGCTGCGGCGCCTCCGCGGCGGTGCCGGCCGCAAGCAGCGCGGCTGCGTCATCTCGCTCGGCAGCTCCGGTGGCTTCGGCCACTGCGTCGGCGGCTGCTAAGCCGAGCGCGGCGGGCGAGACGACGAAGCTTAACGTCGCCTACAGCAATCCAACACCAATCATCACGCCAGCCTGGGTGGCTCGCGACGCTGGCATCTTCAATAAGAACGGCCTGGATGTCAACCTGCTGCTCATCGCCGGAGGCGCGGTCACCACGGCGGCTCTGGTGTCGGGCCAGATCGATTTTGCTCTTGCGGGGGGCTCCGAGGCGCTGAGTGCGGCCGCGGGCGGAGCAGACTTGGTCATCGTCGGCACGCAAGTACCGGTCTGGCCTTTCGTATTGATCGCGGCTCCCGAGATCAAGACCGTGGGCGACCTCAAGGGCAAGAAGGTGGCGATCGTGACAAATGGCGGGTCAGTGGACATCGCCATGCGAGCCGCCTTGCCCAAGCTGGGTGTGACCCCCGACACCGACTTCACAGTCATCGCCACGGGCTCGTCACCCAACATCGTCACGGCGCTGCTGAGCGGCGCAGTGCAGGCTGGGATGGTCGGCACACCTGACAACGTGCTGCTCCAGGAGAAGGGATTTCGCGCCCTGCTGGATCTGGCGACGTCGAAAATCCCGGGAGCCACGTCAGGTATCGTGGCTCAGCGCGCGCATGTGGCGGCGCACAAGGAGGCCACCCAAAAGCTCGTCGACTCGCTGGTGGAAGGAACAGTCAAGGTCCACAAGGACAAGGCGTTCGCCATTGCAACCCTGAAGAAGGAGCTCAAGTCCGAGGACGACCGGGCCATGGGCATCGCGTACGACTTCTACATCGGCAGCGGCGCCATGCCAGTTCTGCCTTACCCGAAGCCGGAGCAGTTCGCGGATGCCCAGAACGTACTCGGGGCCAAGAACGAGAATATTCGCAAGGTCGATCTAGGCAAGCTGCTCGATGACTCGTTCGTTAAGAGTGCTGCCCAGCGCGGACTAGACCGCTAGGGAGCAGCTCGCCGCACGGCGTTCCCGCTTCCACGCGGGTCACTCGCTCGTTTCTGGTCGCTCGACAGCATGGCTAGCTCATCAACTTCAGCCAGTGCTGGTAAAACGCCCGCTCGTTGCGATCCGACACTGACATGGGATACAGGTAGTCGGCGTCTCCCGGTCCCTTCCAATCGGATGGGGCTTCTCGGTCGCCCAGTCGCATCTGATAGTTGAGCCACAGCGCCCGCCCAGCGGGCCCTCTGCAGCCCTCGGAAATGGCGCTCCAGTTCTCGACGTCGTCCTGCTCGTGCATGCCGGCCATGCCGAACGACCGGGTGTAGCAGGCGATCGAGGACTCGCGCCACCAGTCAGGCACGTCGCGGTCCATCAACTGCCAGGACCAGATCTCCATCTTGTCGACGCCCCTGGGCTGCCATTGGCGGATGGTCAGGAAAGAGGTGGCCTTGGAGTCGTCCGGGGCAGCTTGCTGGCCCTGGAGTGGCATCTCCGTGTTGAGAAAGCCCACCGTGGCGATGTTCAGATAGCTGGCGTTCGGAAATATGTTGCCGGCAAACGACACCATGGAGCGCATCACCTCCAGCTGGTCCGGCGTAAGTCGCTGCTCGAATTCGGTGATGAGGTGCTCGGGCAGTGACAGATACGGCTTGCCCATGTTGCCCTCAGGCCAGCGGTTGATGTTTGCCGCGTGGGCATTGGCGGTGGACAGCGTGTAGCCGGCCCGCCGGCCGCGCGTGACGTCCATGCCAAGGGCCGCGCCGTAGCCATGCGTCGTCGGCAGATGGTATGCGTCGCCGGTGAAGTTGGTGGCGCCCAGCTTCCAGTTGGCGTCCACCGTCCAACGCATGGGCGGCCCCACGACCTCCATGCGTGCCGTGCGGCCGAACAGGATGTCGAGTACCCAGGCCAGCTCCCCAAGATAGTCGCGCAGCGGCGGCGCCGTTTCGTCCCAGGTGGCGAAGATGAGGTCCTGATAGCTCTCGACACGTCCGGCCTGGCACAGCCCCAAGCTGCTTCGGTCCAGCCTCCCTTGGTAAGCGTCGAAGAACGGCACGCCGGTCAGCTCGCCGGCTTCGCTGTACGTCCAGCCGTGATAGCCGCAGCGGAAGTGGCGGGTGTTGCCCGCGTCCTCGGTGCACACTTTCCGGCCGCGGTGGCGGCAGACGTTGAGCATCACGTGCACGCCGCGGTCCTGCGCTCGCGAGACGATGACCGGGTCCTCGCCCATCGAGCGCGTCACGAAGTCGCCGGGATTCGGGATCTCCGACTCATGGGCCACAAACACCCAGCTGCGAGCGAAGATGCGCTCCAGCTCGAGGCGATAGAGCTCCGGGTCCGTGAGCACGCGGGCACTGATGAGACCGTCATCAAGGCGAAGCAGGTCACTCACGGAGGTCATGGCGCGAGTATCA
Source organism: Chloroflexota bacterium (assembly GCA_035299885.1). Classification (GTDB taxonomy): domain Bacteria; phylum Chloroflexota; class JAJPGV01; order JAJPGV01; family JAJPGV01; genus DATGVV01. The sequence continues at coordinate 13,087 of DATGVV010000482.1, forward strand.
TACCGGCGTGGCCCGGCCACTCATGACCAAGCCCTGGGATGACCAGCGGCTGAAGCGCGACCGCTTGCGCCAGCTTCAGGACGCGATGGCCAAATACGCCGTGGGCGCGCTGTACCTGACCGAAGGCGAAAGCGTTCGCTACGCCATCAACCTGCGCATCCCCGGCGGAGCGGCTTTCGTGCCTGCACGCGGCGAGCCCATCGCCTTCGTGCGCTCTTTGGACATGGGCTATGTGCGGCTGGCGCATTCCGACGTTCGGCCCCACATCTACCGCGCCGAGCCGACCGACGCCGAGGCCGACCAAAAGGCGCTGCGCTGGGCGGATGCGCTGCACGACATCATGGCCGAGTTCGGCGTGCGTGGCGAGCCGCTGGGGGTCGATTCCTGCGACCCGGTCGCTTTCCTGGCGCTGAATCAGCGCGGATTTCAGCTGCACAACGCCCAGAACATCTTGGAAGCTGCCAAGGAGGTCAAAACCCAGGACGAAATCGCCATCTACTGGGAGATGGGCAAACTGTACAGCCAAATCATGCGCTTCTTCCGCGACCAGATGAAGCCCGGGATGACCGAGGAGGAGATGATCGGGCTGGTCACGTCGGAGGTGTTTCGCCTGGGCGCCGAAGGGCTGCTTCAGATCAACGTCTGCTCGGGCGAGGACATGAACCCCTGGCTCCGCTGGCCTACGCAGCGTAAGTTCCAGGATGGCGACCTGATCGGCCTCGACCTGCACGTGTATGGCCCAGGCGGCTACATCTTTGATTCGGGCCGGACGTTCATGTGCGGATCTCGGGCCGAGCCGATCAAGGGCGAGCTGTACCGTCGAGCCTACGATTACAACCACGCGGTTATCGACGTGCTCGCGGCCGGCATGTCGATCGAAGACCTCAAAACCAGCCTTCCATCCCTTCCGGAGAAATACCAGGAGCTGGTGTACTCGTTCCACATCGCCCACTCCACCGGGCTCACACCAGGCGAGTACCCATCAATCGTGAAGCACCAGAAGCCGGTGGACGACGTACTGAAGGTGGGGCAGATCCTGTCGGTCGACTGCGTCTACGGCGAGTTCGGCGACGGTCTGGCGGTCAAGCTGGAGGAGCAGGTCCTGCTCACGGATAAGGGCGCGGTCAAGATGGCCGACATGCCGTACGAAGAGCGCTTGCTCTAGGCGCCAGCCACCACCAGGCTCATATCGGCCAGCCCGGCGGGAGTGCGCCACTCCTTGAGCGGCATGCCTTCTCGCAGAGCCGCCAGCTCCCGCCGCCAGATATTGCGCACCAGGATGACGTGCGCGTCGCCGCGGCCGAGATGGTCGGCCTCTCGATTGGGAATGGCGCCCTGGCCGACCAGGCTGCTGTAGTCCTCGACCCAGAACAGCTTGTACGCGCTGAGGTCCTGATCCATGTCCTTGATGCGCGTCTTGCCGGCCAGCACCTGTTCGGCCATGTCGTTCAGGACCGCGGCTTCGGCGGGCTGTGCCTGGCGCCGCCGCTCGGCATAGGCCTCAGCTTCGGCGCCCGTCAGGTGAATGAGATCCAGCACGTAGGTGTGGTTGCTCTCGTCGTCGATGGGCACGTGGAAGAACAACCGATCGGCCCACAGTGTGGCGGCGTCCGCCCGCGAGCCTTCGACTCGCGCCCGCGAGCGCGTCTGGGTGCTGTTGGGCATGTGGTAGTGGACGTATTCGACCGGCTTGCCCGGCACGCTGCTGCCGGCGCGTACGCCGTACTCGGTCTCCTCGGCCGCCACCGAGCGCACGGCCAAGCGCTCCTGCCGGCCATTCCGGATCAGCGACTCGCGGTGGACCCACGGCACGTGAGCGGGATCGTTCTCCATGCGGTTGAAGTAGTTGCACGGCCAGCTCTCCACCGAGCCCACCTCAAAGTAAAACGGCCGCTCGAAATCCGGAAACCGGCGCAGCTCAGGCGGCTCGCCCTCTCCTAGGTAGGCGAAAAGAAGACCCAGGTATTCCCGAACCGGATAGCTGCGAATCTTGATCTTGGGGGCGAAGCCCGCATCCTCGCCGGGCTGCTCGACGCACTGGCCGGATCCGTCGTACTTCCAGCCGTGGTACAGGCAGCGGATGCAGTCTCCTTCGACCCAGCCAGTCGACAGCTGAGTGCCGCGGTGAGCACAGCGGAAGTCCACCAAGTGAGGCGCTCCCTCTTCGCCACGATACAGCGTGAACTTCTCGCTCATCACCTGGATCGGGCGCGCCTGGCCAGGAGCCAGATCCCGCGCTCGGGAAACCGGCTGCCAGAAGCGCCGCAGATACTTCCCGGCCAGGGTGCCTGGTCCCGTACGGGTGAAGTCGAGGTGGTCCTCGTTCATGGCGCCCCATCATATGCCATTTGGCCTGTGATAGGCTACGTGCCCGGCAGGCGTTTGGAGCAGGTGGACATCGACTCGAGCAAGCAGCAGCAGCTGGACCAGCTGCTCCTTGAGCGCGACGTCGAGCGCTTCCTATACTCGGAGGCCGAGCTGCTGGACCAGCGGCGTTTCGAAGAATGGCTGGATCTCCTCACCGAAGACGTTCACTACTGGATGCCCATGCACCGCAACATTAAGTTCGGAGACTGGGAGCGGGAACTGACCAAGCCGGGCCAGGAGATGAACTGGTTCGACGAAGGTAAAGCCACGCTGACGCAACGCGTGAAGCAGATACTGACGGGGGTTCATTGGGCCGAAGAGCCGGTTTCCCGCACCTGTCACATGGTCTCCAATGTCCACCTCATCGACGCCAAGCCCGAAGTGGCCCACGCCGCGGAGGTGACGGTGGAGTGCCGGTTCCTGCTGTATCGCAATCGCCAGGAGACAGAGACTGACATCTTCGTCGGCAAGCGGCAGGACAAGCTGCGCAAAATGGACGGCCAGTGGAAGATCGCGGCCCGCAAGATCATGCTGGACCAGAACGTCCTGCTAGCCAAGAATATGACAGCGTTCTTCTAGGCCGCTCCTTTTGTCATGCTGAACGAAGCGAAGCATCCGGACCAGGGTGCGGATTGTTCGCTGCGCTCAGAATGACAGAGTGTATGTTATGGCCCTAAATCTCTTCGAAGTTCAGCCGGGCGCGATGCTGCGGCTCAAAAGTGGGGCGACGATCGAGGTGGTGTCCAACCCAGGCGATGGCGTCTGGGTTATAGGCCGCTATCTGGCGGGGCAGGACCAAGCGACCGAGGGCGATGAGGAGATGGTGTGCATCACCGACATCGCCGCTCGAGCCGACTGACTACTTCAGCTCAGCCCAGTTCTTCGCGTCCATGAATGCTGCCCACCGGCCATAAAGGGTAAGCGAATTGGTTTCGCCGAACTCGCCATCAGTGACCAGCGCGCCCGAGAGACCGTCATAGCGATGCGAGTGCCCTAGCGCCTGCTGGTAGTTGTAGGGGTAGCGGCGAGCAATAGGCCCCTTGCTGGCCGCGGTGGCATAGCTCCAGTTCTCCATATCGTCCTGCTCGGTCATGCCCGCCGGGCCGGCGTAGCGCATGTAATAGTGTCGGAACAGGTCTTTGGCCTCTTCCGGGCAGTCCTTATCGATCAGGAACCAGCGCCACAGCTCGGTCGTCATCGGTCCGCGCGGTTGTGCCACGATGATGGTCCTGGGATAGCCCACGTGAAAGGACGTGTTCGGGAAGATGTTCCCGCCGCCACCGAACAACCATACCGGCGGCGTTTTCGTAGACAGCTGCTTCCGCCGCTCGTAGGCCCGTTGGAAGTACGCCTCAACCTCCGGCGACTCGAAATGTGCGAACGGGTAGACCGTCTCATCCAGCGGCTGTGGCGGTCCGCCGCGCCAGCAGTGGCCGAGCTCCGGGAAGGACGTGAGATGCGCCCGGTAGTTGGCGATGGCCCCGTGACGGGTCTCCCCGATGCGGCCCGGCCCGATGCCCACAGCCTCGACTGAAAGATGGCTCACGTGGTGGTAGTGGTCGCCGGCGAAGTTCTCCGACACGAATTTCCAATTGCTGGCAATGCGCCACTTGTAGATGCCCAGCAGCGCTTCTGAGCCAGCCTCGCTGCCATCGGACCCGTCCACCAACCCATCCAGAAAAACCTTGAATGCGCCCAGATACTCGAGAAATGGCGGCGCCGAAGGGTCCCACGTCGCCCACAGCGTGCCCTTGTAGTTGTGGAACTGGGCCACCTCCACCAGGCCCCACTCAGACTTGTCGAGTTCGCCGTAGTAGCCCTCTTTCAGCCGGGGAACGCCCACCAGACTGCCGTCGAGCCCGTAGCTCCAGCCGTGGTAGGGGCATGTGAACAGCGAGGCGTTCCCGTCGTCATAGCGGCAGACCTTCATGCCGCGATGGCGGCAGGAGTTGAGGAACACGTGAATCTGCCCCTGTCGATCGCGGCTGATGAGCACCGGATCCTCGCCCATGTAGGAGGTGAGGTAGTCGCCCGGGTTGGGGATATGGCTCTCGTGGCCAACAAACAGCCAGGCGCGGGTGAAGATCTGCTCCTGCTCCTGCCGGTAGATCTCGTCGTTCACGAAGATCTCGCGGCTGACGATACCGCGCTCGACATCGACGAGCTGCTTGGCGGCGACGGGCTGGCCGTTACTGAGCATGGTCTTAGCGCGTAGCGCGGTACTCGGGACAGACCTCGAGCTGCTCGAAGCCCGCGCCCCGGTCCACGTCGATGGTATGGCTCAGGTTGGGCTCGCAGGCGGCCAGCACCGCCGGCTGCTCCGGATCGTCATTGAAATGTTGGTACACCACCCCGTTGGGACGGTTGGGCAGCGTGATCATGTCGTCGGCCTGCCAGGAATAGGTCACACCATCGAGCACCGTGTGACCCCGCCCCTGCAGCACGTGGAACACCGCGTTGCCGCCGTGCCGCTGCCGCCCGCTGCGGCTGCCCCCGGGAATTTGCTGAACGTAGAAAAGGAGCGTTTTCAGGCAAGCGTAATCCAGAGCGGGATGGAGGTACCAGCGGATCACGCCCTGGGCGGTCGTTTGCCACGGCAGGTCGGCGCCACGGATTAGCCAGCTGGACTGCTCACGCAGATAGCGCTGATGGTCGCGCAGCCGATACAGCTCTTCCATGAGGTCGACTCCGGCCAGCTGCTCCGGGCTTGTCAGGTGCAGCGGCTGGTAGTTTCCTAAGTCCCGGATGCCTGTGCCTACGCGGCCGGAGGCATCACCCAGCCGCCGCAAAGCGGCAGCCGCGACGCCTCCGGTCTGGTCGGCGGCGAGGTCCTCGACCTGGACGATCTGGTCCATGAGGTAAGCGGAGAAGGGCTTATAGATGAAGGCCTGCCAGCGACAGCCTATTTCCGGATCGCGGTTGAAGTGCTGGTGGGTCACGCCATTGGGCTGAACCGGCAGCAGCAGCAGATCGCCTGGCTGCCAGTCCAGTCGGAAGCCGTTCACGTCGGTCGTGCCTTCGCCTTCGAGGACAAAGATCACCAAGCCGCCCTGATGGCGGTGCTTGCCCGACTGCCGCTTGATGTCGTGCTGGAACACGATCCATTCGTCCAGCGCGGTGTTGAAGTCGTATTGCGGGTTGAGGTAGTGCTTGATGTGGCCCTGGCGGTTGCGCTCGAACTGCCGGTCCTGGCTGCGGATCAACACCTGGCCAGTCATAGACCGCTCCACCCAGGCCGCTCGCTCCCGCAGCGTCTCCTCGTACTTATCGGCCCCAGGTTGAGGCTCGCGCTCGCGAACGCGCTCCTGCTCCACCGTCCTTGCTCCCGCTTGACAGTTCTAGGCGGCAAGGCTACCATGCGCCCCGCACATGGCTTCCCCGGCTCTCGCCGTCCAGGATATGGTGCGCTATGACGAGGGAGTTGTCAGCGCTCGCATCTTCTCGGACCCCGACGTCTATGAGCTCGAGATCGAGCGGCTGTTCCCTCGAACCTGGCTGTTTGTGGCACACGAGTCGGAAATTCCAAACTCGGGCGATTTCGTCACACGGCACATGGGCGCCGACCCTGTCATCGTCTCCCGCGACGCTGAGGGCAAGCTCCACGTCCTGCTGAACGTGTGCCGCCATCGGGGGCGTAAGGTGTGTACCGAGGACACCGGCTCCACGACGCATTTCCGCTGCGGCTACCATGGCTGGACCTATAGCAGCGCTGGCCAGCTCACGGGCCTGCCGTTCGCCGATGCCTACCAGGGCCGCCTCGACAAAGCTCAGCTCGGGCTGTGCGAAGCCCCGGCCATCGAGACCTACCACGGCCTCATCTTCGCCTCCTGGCAGCCACGTACCTCGCTGCAGGAGTTCCTAGGGCCAATGGCGTGGGTGCTGGACATGATGTTCGGCCGGA
>DATGVV010000483.1:0-4242 GCA_035299885.1 Chloroflexota bacterium
GACAAAGGCTTGAGCCAGCGCTACGTGCGCGCCTACCTGCGCGGCGTTCGCGATTATGTCAAAGGCCTGATCGACAAGGACAAGGCCAAGTTCGACGAGGTCGTGCCCATCCTGATCGAGCACACCACGGTCAAGCAGCGTGAGCTGTTCGACAAGGCCATCCCCTCCGGCCTGCGGCCCGATGGCATGCCAAACCTGCAGTCCATCAAGGACGACTTGGACTACTTCACCCAGAAAGGCTCCGTCAAGGAGAAGTTCGACATCAACAAGTACTTCGACCTGTCGTTCATGGAGCAAGCAAACAAAGATCTCGGTCCCTACAAGTAGTGCCCGGCCAGCTCCGGATCGCCATTGACATCGGCGGAACCTTCACCGACCTTACGGCGTTCAACAGCGCCACTGGCAGCGTGGAGCTCGGCAAGGCGCTGAGCACACCGTCGAACCTCACCGAGGGCATCATGGCGGCCATGGCCAGGACCGGCGTCTCGCCGGCCGATGCCGACCTCATGATCCACGGCTCGACCATCGTCATAAACGCCATCCTGGAGCGTCGCGGCGCGCGCACGGCCCTGGTCACCACCCAGGGCTTCCGGGACGTGTACGAGATCGGCCGCATCAACCGGCCGGAGTCGTTCAACCTACTCTTTCGCAAGCACAAGCCCCTGGTGCCGCGTGAGCTGATCTTCGAGGTCCCCGAGCGGATGCTGGCCGATGGCACAGAGGAGCAGCCGCTGGATGAGACCGCCGCCCGCGAGGTAGCGGGCAAGCTCACTGAGCTGGACATGGAAGCCGTGGGTATCGTCTTCCTGCACTCTTACTTCGTGCCGGACCACGAGATCCGCATGCGCGACATCTTGCTCGAGGCCAATCCTCGCCTGTTTGTCACCGCCTCGCATGAGCTGTCGCGCGAGTACCGCGAGTACGAGCGGACGTCGACCACCGCTGCCAACGCCTATGTGGGGCCCATTGTGAGTCGCTACCTCACCAACTTGGAGCAGCGCCTGGACGCCGATGGCTTCAGGGGCAGCCTCATGATCATGCAGTCCAGCGGCGGCCTGTACGACGTCGAAACGGCGCGCCGCCAGTGCGTCCAGATGATGGAATCCGGTCCGGCCGGAGGCGTGGTCGGCACCATGGCCATCTGCGATGCGCTGGGGCTGGACAACGCCATCTCGTTCGACATGGGCGGAACCACGGCCAAAGCCTGCGTCATTCGCCGCGGCTCGCCCGATCTGTCGCCCGACTATTTCGTCGGCGGCTACAACGAGGGGCTGGCTATCCGCATCCCGGTGCTGGACATCAAGGAAGTCGGTACCGGCGGCGGCAGCATCGCCCACATCGATCAGGGCGGCGCGCTGCACGTAGGCCCAGAGAGCGCGGGCGCTGAGCCCGGCCCGGTGTGCTACGCCCGCGGCGGAACCGAGCCGACCATCACCGATGCCGACGTGGCGCTGGGCCGCATCTCGCCCGAGCAGTTCCTGGGCGGCGAGATGCGCCTGGACTTCGAGGGCGCGGCGCGGGCCATCCGCCAGAAGCTGGCCGATCCGCTGGGGCTGTCGCTGGAACGAGCCGCCGATGGCATGCTGGCTATCGGTATCGCCTCCATGGCCAACGCCGTGCGCGCCGTCACGACCGAACGCGGTCTCGACCCGCGCGATTTCACGCTGGTAGCCTATGGTGGCGGCGGACCGCCCCACGCCGCCGCGGTGGCGCGGGAGCTCGCCATCCGGCGCGTCATCATCCCGCAGGCGCCGGCCCATTTCTCCGCCTTCGGCATGCTGCTGGCCGACCTGCGGCGCGACTATGTGCTGACCCATTTCGCCAAGCTGGCCGATCTGGAAATGGGTGAGCTGGAGCGCCTCTATCAGGAGCTCGAGAAGCAGGGGCTTCAGGCGCTAACCGCGGCGGGCATCAAGCCCGAAGAGTCCGCCTGCGACCGGGCGGCCGACATGCGCTACGTTGGCCAGGAGCACTCGGTGGCCATCAACGTGCCCCCCAATCTCGACGCCGAAGAAAAGCGCGACATCATCAAGAAGGCATTCGATGATGCGCACGAGCTGCGTTTCAGTCACAGTGCGCCGGAAGAGCCAGCCGAGTTGGTGAGCTTGCGCCTATCCGTGTTTGGCCGGCTGCAAAAGCCGGGGCTGCCCCGCGTTCAAGCTGGCAGCTCCAGGCCCGCCGAGGCTGCCCGCCGCGGCAGCCGCGACATCGTCCTCGACAAGTCCTACGCGGACGCCGAGTCTCGCGCCGTCTCGTGCGCGCTCTACGATCGCCGCGAGCTGCTGGCGGGCAACGTGATACATGGTCCGGCGGTGATCGAGGAGCCTGCCTCGTCGACGCTGCTCGCACCCGGCGATCGCGCCGAGGTCAACGAGTACGGCCATCTGGTCATCGAGCTAGCTCGATGAACTATGTCATCCTGAGGAGCGCAGCGACGAGGAACTACCGCCGCAGCGGGACACAAGAAGGTTCTTCGCTTCGCTCAGAATGACATGAGATGAGGATCATCGACCTGCACGCCTATCCCGGCACCGAGCCGTGGATCACGGCGCAGCGGCCGTACGTCGAGGCGCTGGCCAAGTACTGGCACAGGGAGTGGAAGGCCAAGGCCGAGGACGAGGTCCTGCAGGAGTTCCGCGCGGCCGGCGTGCAGGTGACGATGGTCGCCTTCGACATCGAGACCGCGGCCGGGACGCCACCTTGCAGCAACGAATACGTGGCTGGCTTCCGAGCCAAGGCGCCGGACGTGATTGTCCAGGCTTGGGCATCAGTCGATCCGTATAAGGGCGAGGTGGCCATCCGGCAAGCCAAGGAAGCCGTCCAGGAGCTGGGCATGTTCGGCTTCCACTTTCACCCGATCATGGGCCACTTCGCGGTCAGCCAGCGCGAGTTCTACCCGCTGTGGGAGGTCATCGACGAGCTCGGCGCGGCCGTCATGATCGACGTCGGCACGACCGGCATGGGCGCCGGGCTGCCGGGCGGCATGGGCGCCATCATCCGCCACGCCCATCCGATGCACATCGACCAGCTGGCAGCCGACTTTCCTAATCTCAGGATCCTGATGGCGCACCCCGGCTGGCCTTGGGTCGAGGAGACAGTCGCCGTGGCGCTGCACAAGGGCAACGTCTATTGGGAGCTGTCGGGCTGGGCGCCCAAGTATTTCCCCGATTCAGTCAAGCGCGACGCCCGCGGCCGGCTGCAGGACAAGGTGATGTTCGGCAGCGACTACCCAAGCATGCCGTACGAGCGTATCCTGCGCGAGTGGGACGAGCTCGGCTACAGCGACGAGGTCAAGGAGAAGATCTTCCACGGGAATGCCGAGCGGGTCCTGGGGCTATAAGGAGGCTGATGACGGAAAAGAGACATTCCCTCTCCTTGTGGGAGAGGGCGAGGGAGAGGGCCTGCGCAAGAGCGCTCGTCCTCGGCTCCCTGCTGCTGGCAGGCTGCGGTGGTACGGCGCCAGCGGTGAGCAGCGCTCCTCCCGCGAGTAAGCCAGCTGCCTCCGCTGTTGCCAGCGCGGCGCCGAAACCGGCTGCCAGCGCGGCCGCGGCAGGCGACAAGGTCAAGGTCGCGATCACCAGTGGCTCGGTGACGGGCGCGGGCGTGTACATCGCCCTCAATCGGGGCTACTACAAGGATGTGGGGCTGGACGTCGAGATCGTGCCCTTCCCCGGTGGCGCGCAGATGATCTCGTCGGTTGCCGCCAGCCAGGTAGAGGTTGCCAACACCGATGCCGGCGCGGGGCTGCTCAACGCCATCTCGCGCGATCTGCCGATGCGCTTCGTGGCCGACGGCAGTCACTGCGATACGACGCGCTGCGGCACGGCCTTCACCCTTCGCAAGGAGCTGGTTGACTCGGGCAAGTTCAAGGACCTCAAGGACCTCAAAGGCCTGACCATCAATTTCTCCACGCCAGGCTCGACCCTCTACCAGTACACGAATCGCATGCTGGATAAGGCCGGCCTCAAGCCCACGGACCTCAACGTCCAGAACCTCAACGGCTTCCCCGACATCCTCCCGGCCTATTCCAACAAGGCCCTCGACGGCTCGTGGCTTATTGAGCCGTTGATCGCGCAAGGCATCGACCAGGGCCTCGCGTCCAAGTACCAGACCGCGGCTGAGATGTTCGGTCCGCAGCAGAACACGCTGATCGTCTACGCACCCAACTTCTCCACCCAACGGCAGGACGCCGGCAAGAAGTTCATGGCGGCCTACCTACGCGGCCTCCGCGACTGGATTGAC
>DATGVV010000484.1:0-6490 GCA_035299885.1 Chloroflexota bacterium
GGGCTCCACTCGGGCTGAAAGATCGACTCCTCGGGGCCGCCCGCCACGTGCTCGGCAGCGCCTCCGTCCAGATTGCCTACCCACAAATCGGTGCCATCCCACGGCATGCGCGGGTGGTCCCAGCTGATCCAGGCCAGGCGCTGGCCATCCGGGCTGATGCGCGGATTTGAGAAGAAGTCGTGCCCGCGGACGATGGTCAGCGGCGGCGCGGAGCCATCGGCTGGGATCGCCACGACGTCGTTGACGTCGTTCAGCTGGCGGACGCAGACGATCGTCTGCCCGTCCGGCGTGAGACGTGCGTCCGCGTAGCGGGCGCCATCCTCAGCGGTAATCGGCCGGTCGTTACGGTACAGGCGCTGATCGGCGAAATTCGAGAAGTACACGACACCGTTGTCCACGACGTAGGCGCCGCCACCGTACTCGTGCACACGCGTGCGGACGTTGAACCCTCGCGCCGTGACGCCCTGGCCGTTACGGACCAGCACGTAACGGCCGCCCTCGGCCGGCCGGCCTTCCAGCCAGTACAGCTCGGCGCCGTCGACGTACAGCGCATCTAAGCTGAGGCGTCCGCCAGCCACCAACGCTGCGCTGACGGGTGAGCGCCAGGAGCCGTGGGCGGCGATCGTCATGTTCCTCTCCCACCACAGTGGGAGAGGCTAGGTGAGGGCACCTGAGTGCCAGCCTTCCGGCCGGGACACCCTCACCGCAACCCTCTCCCGCAAGCGGGCGAGGGAGATTAAAATGGCCCGCCCTGGGCCATCATGCGGCGCAGGTGTTTGGGCACGCGACCCTTGGTGAACTGCTTCATCAGCGCCTGCATCTGGCCGAACTGCGTCAGCAGCTGGTTGATGTCGTGGGGGGTGGTGCCGCTGCCGCGCGCAACACGGCGTTTGCGGCTGCCGTCCAGCAGCTTGGGATTGTGGCGCTCGGCCGGGGTCATCGAGTAGATGATGGCCTCCACCCGCTTGAGCTGGCTCTCGTCCAGCTGACCCGGCGCCAGGTTACGGGCCAGCTTGCCCATGCCAGGGATCATCTCCATCACCTGCGCCAGCGGGCCCATACGCTTGATCTGCTGGATCTGATCCAGAAAATCGTCCAGCCCGAAGGAGGCCGTGCGCATCTTCTTCTCGAGCTCGGCGGCCTTCGTCTGATCGAGGTTCTCCTGGCTCTTCTCGATGAGCGACAGCACGTCGCCCATGCCCAGGATGCGCTGTGCGATGCGATCCGGATGGAACGCCTCCAGCGCGTCGGCCTTCTCGCCTACGCCGACGAACTTGACCGGCACGCCGGTAACGGCGCGGATGGACAGCGCGGCGCCGCCGCGGGCATCGCCATCCATCTTCGTCAGGATGAGCCCGGTAAGCGGCACGTGCGAGTGGAACTCCTGGGCCACGTTAACGGCTTCCTGGCCGGTCATGGCATCGGCAACGAAGAGCGTCTCGGTGACTGGCACCCGAGCCTTGATGTCCTCCAGCTCGCGCATCAGCTCCTGATTGATCTGCAGCCGGCCGGCGGTATCGAGGATGACCACGTCGTCCGCGTCCTCACGCGCCTTTTTGACGGCATTAGCGCAGATGTCCGGGGGCTTAGCGCCGGGATGGGAGTAGACGGGGATGTTCAGCTGCTTGCCGAGCTGCAGGAGCTGCTCGATGGCCGCCGGGCGGTAGACGTCGGCTGCCGCGAGCAACGGCCGGCGGCCTTGCTTGCGCAGGTGCAGCGCCAACTTGGCGGCGCTGGTGGTCTTACCGGAGCCCTGGAGGCCAACCAGCATGACCACAGTGGGCGGGGCGCCCGCGGTCTCCAGCCGCGCCTGTCCGCCGCCCAGCAGCTCCACCAGCTCGTCGTGCACGATCTTGACCACGTGCTGAGCCGGCGTGAGGCTCTCCATGACGCGCTCGCCGACGGCCTTCTCGCGGATGCGGTTCTGGAGGTCCTTGACGACCTTGAAGTTGACGTCGGCCTCGAGCAGCGCCATGCGCACTTCGCGCAGCGCCGCATCGACGTCTTCCTGCGTGAGCTTGCCTTTGCCGCGCAGCTTGGTGAACACGCCGTCGAGGCGATCCTGGAGGGCTTCGAACATCGAAATGAGTATGTCATTCTGAGCCCAGCCAAGCATCTTCCGCCACGGCGGTAAGCGAGAAGATCCTTCGCCCGCGGCTGCGGATGACAGATCGCTTATCCTTAGCCACACTAGTGGATCTCGCCAGTCTCGTACGAGACGTACACGACTTCCCCAAACAAGGCATCGTCTTCAAGGACATCACCACGCTTCTCAAGGTGCCTGAAGCGTTCCGTCAGGCCATCGATGAGCTGACTGATGCCTTCCGCGACGAGCGCATCGACATGGTGGTCGGAATGGAGTCGCGCGGGTTCATCTTTGCCGCGCCGATTGCCTACAACCTGAACGCCGGCCTGGTGCCGGTGCGCAAGCTGGGCAAGCTGCCGCACGACACGCTGTCCATCGAGTACGCCCTGGAGTACGGCAGCAACACCCTGGAGATCCATCGCGACGGCATCCAGCCGGGGCAGCGGGTGCTGCTGGTGGACGACTTGCTGGCCACCGGCGGCACTGTGGCGGCTACCGTCGATCTGATCCAGCAGCTGCAGGGCGAGGTGGTGGCGGCAGCCTTTCTCATCGAGCTGCCCTTCCTGGAAGGTCGCAAGTCGCTGCCGGGCATCCACGTCGTGTCTCTTATCCAGGGCTAGGCCCATGAAGGCGGCCCACATCGAGTGGACGGCACAGCACACGCTGCGCATGCTCGATCAAACCAAGCTGCCCGTTGAAGAATCTTGGGTCGAGGCTCGGACCTATCAGGAAGTGGCCAGCGCGATCAAGAACATGGTGGTACGGGGCGCGCCGCTCATCGGGGTTGTGGCCGCTTTCGGGCTGGCCATGGCCGCCGAGCAATCCCTGGAGGAGCTGCCGCGGGCGGCGGAAGCGCTGCGCGCGACGAGGCCAACGGCGGTCAATCTGAGCTGGGCGATCGAGCGCATGCTGCGCTTCGCCAAGGAGCATCCCGACCCAGCGGCGATCGCGCAGGAAGCGGAGCGTGTCGCCGACGAGGACGCCGGCATGGCGCGGCGGCTGTCGGAGCTTGGCGGCGAGCTGCTGCCGGCCAGCGGCGGCGTGCTGACCCACTGCAACGCGGGCGCGCTGGCGATGGTCGATTACGGTACGGCGTTGGGCGTGATCCGATCGGCCTGGGAACACGGCAAGCGCATCAACGTGCTGGTGGACGAAACGCGGCCCTTCCTGCAGGGCTCGCGGCTGACCGCCTGGGAGCTGCAGCGTCTGGGCATCCCCATGACCCTGATCACCGACAACATGGCCGGCCACTTTATGGGCCGCGGCCAGATCCAGGCGGTGGTCACCGGGGCAGACCGCATCGCCGCCAACGGCGACACCGCCAACAAGATCGGCACCTACTCGCTGGCCATCCTGGCGCACGAGCACGGCATCCCGTTCTACGTGGCGGCACCGGTCTCGACCATCGACCTCAACTGCCCGAACGGCGATCACATCCCCATCGAGGAACGATCGTCCGAGGAGGTGACGCACTTCGGCGGCGTGCAGATCGCGCCCGACGGCGTGGCTGCCGCGCATCCCGCCTTCGACGTGACGCCGGCGCGCTACATCAGTGCCATCATCACCAACGCCGGAGTAGCTCGGGCTCCGTTTGCCGACGCCCTGAAACGTTTCGTCCAGGGAGTGCCCGCCGTTGCCTGAACCATCGGCCGAGGTCGGCGTCTTCGGCGGCTCGGGCTTCTACCGGTTCCTGGAGAACACGGAAGAGGTACGGGTCGAGACACCCTACGGGCCGCCCAGCGACAAGTTCACCGTCGGCGAGATCGCCGGCCGCAAGGTGGCCTTCCTGCCGCGCCATGGCCGGGAGCACCAGGTCCCTGCTCACATGGTCAACTACAGGGCCAACATCTACGGCATGAAGGAGCTGGGCGTCACCCGCATCCTGGGCCCATGCGCCGTGGGCAGCCTGCAGCCGGACGTGCCGCGCGAGAGCTTCGTCATCTGCGACCAGTTCGTGGACCGCACCAACAACCGCAAAGACACCTTTTACGACGGGCCAATCACGACCCACATCAGCAGCGCCGATCCCTACTGTCCGGAGCTGCGACAGATCACTTGCGAGACCTGCCGAGCTCATGGCATTGGGGTGCGCCCAACTGGCACGGTGGTGGTCATCCAAGGACCGCGGTTCAGCACCCGCTCGGAGAGCAAATGGTTCAGCTCGCAGGGCTGGGAGGTCATCAACATGACGCAGTACCCCGAGGTGGTGCTGGCTCGCGAGCTCGAGATCTGTTATGTCAACATATCGCTGGTGACGGATTACGACGTTGGCGTCGAAGGCCAGCTCGATTTGCCACCGGTCACCGCTGACGAGATCATTCGCATCCTGAACGCGAACAATGCCCGCCTGAAGGACGTGATCTTCGACGTCGTGCCCAAGATCCCCACCGAACGGACGTGCCCCTGCTCAACTGCGCTGGCTAACGCGAGGCTGTGACGCGAGCTGATAGCTGAATGCTTGTTCTTGTAACGGGCGCCACCGGCTTCGTTGGCAGCCACGTGGTGGAGCGGCTGCTGGAGCAGACCGATTGGGAGGTTGTCGGCCTCAGCCGCAGCCTGCGGCATGTGTCGTCATTCCAACCCAGGCCGCCGCGGCTGCAGCTGCGGACGGCTGATCTCAACGAGCCCGCCAGCGTCGAGAAGGTGATCGCCGACGTTCGTCCGGACGCCGTGGTGCACCTGGCAGGCCAGCCCCTGGAGCCCGTTTCGTGGCAAGACCCCGCGGCCACCTTTCGGCTCAATGTGATCGGCCAGATCAACCTGTTCGAAGCGATTCTCAAAGCCGGCATTCAGCCGCGGACGGTCATCGCCGGCAGCGCCCTGATGTACGGACTGGTGAAGGAGGATGAGAACCCCATCTCCGAGGATCAGCCCCCGCGGCCTACGAGCCCCTACGCAGTCAGCAAGCTGGCCGCCGATTTCCTCGGCTACCAGTACTTCATAAGCCGCCAGCTGCCGGTGCTGCGTTTGCGGCCGTTCAACCAAGTTGGGCCGCGGCAGAGCCCGGAATTCGTCGTCTCCGCCTTTGCCAAGCAGATCGCGGAGATCGAAGCCGGGCGCCACGAGCCAGTGCTGCGGGTGGGGAATCTCGACTCGGGCCGGGACTTCACCGACGTGCGCGACGCCGCGGCGGCCTACTGCTTGGCCATCGAACGCGGCGAGCCGGGCGAGGCTTACAACGTCGGCAGCGGCCAGGCGCATACCGGGCAATTCATGCTCGATCGGCTGCTGGAGATGACCTCGGCCAAGATCCGCGTGGAGACCGACCCGGCTCGCTTCCGACCTGTGGACCTGCCACTCATCGTGTGCGATGCCAGTAGGTTCCGGCGCGCGACGGGCTGGGAGCCCGTTATACCCATTGAGACCAGCCTGCGCGACACCTTACACTGGTGGCGGCAGGAAATATCCCGATCCTAGGAGCGATGATTGGCCGCTAGACGGGCACTCATCACAGGAGTCACCGGCCAGGATGGCTCCTATCTGGCCGAGTTCCTCCTCGAGAAGGGCTATGAGGTCGCGGGCTTCCTGCGCTCCAGCAGCACCGGCCATCTCGGTAACGTGGAGCATGTGCGCTCCGAGCTGCGCTTTTACCGCGGCAGCCTGGACGACGACATGAGCATCGACCAGGCCGTGCTGGATTTCGAGCCGGACGAGATGTACAACCTCGGCGCCGAAGCCGCTCCGGCCGACTCTTTCAAGCGGCGCGTGTACACCACGGACATCAACGCGTTGGGCCCGCTCCGGCTCTTCGAGTCGGCGCTGCGGCTGCGACGGTCCCGCCACGCGGTCAAAATCTATCAGGCTTCCAGCTCTGAGATGTTCGGCGAGCCGCAGGCGGTCCCCCAGGACGAGACCACCCCGCTGCGCCCAAACAATCCCTATGGGGCAGCCAAGCTGCTGGCCCACCACAACGCGCATATCCTGCGTGACGGCCGCGACCAGGTGTTCATCTCGTGCGGGATTCTGTTCAACCACGAGAGCCCGAGGCGCGGCATGCAGTACGTCACGCGCAAGGTCACCGTGGGCGCGGCCTGCATCGCCAACAAGGTCAAGAACCCGCCGCTGAACGAGCTCGGCCGGCCCATCGTCACCAAAGATTGGAAGCTGGAGATGGGCAACCTGGGCGCGAAGCGGGACTGGGGCTACGCCAAGGAGTACGTCCAGTTCATGTGGCTGATGCTGCAGCAGGACCAGCCCGACGATTTCGTGGTGGCCACGGGTGAGACCCACAGCATTGAGGAGCTGTGCCAGACAGCCTTCGCCCACGCCGGCTTGGATTGGCGCGAGCACGTGGTTGTGAACGAGGCCTTCGTGCGGCCCCTGGAAACCGGCCCGCTGTGCGGCAACCCCGCCAAAGCGGAACGGGTACTAGGCTGGCGGCCCAAGGTGCGCTTCGAAGAGCTG
>DATGVV010000485.1:0-6931 GCA_035299885.1 Chloroflexota bacterium
ACCACTTCGGTGACGGTGAGCGCGACCGCCAGCTCCGGGCTCGCAGTGACCTTCACGTCGAGCACGACGACTGTCTGCACGGTGTCCGGCACAACCGTCAGCATCCTGGCCATCGGCACCTGCACTATCAATGCCAACCAGGCCGGCAACGCCAACTATTCGGCCGCCCCGCAGGTGACACACAGCTTCAACATCACCAAGGCGAACCTGAGCGTCGCCGCCAACAACCAATCCGTGAAGCAGACCCAGGCTATGCCGGCCTTCAGCGGAACCATTACCGGTGCCCGGGCGAGCGATGGCATCACCGCCACCTACACGCTGTGCTGTGGCATTACCAGCAACAGCGCGGTCGGTGTCTACGTGGATGCCATCGTCACGACCATCAATGACCCTAACAGCAAACTTGGCAACTACAACCCGCCCACCATCAATAACGGCGCCACCTACTCGTACTCAGCTTCGGGCGCGTGCATGACGGCGGGCACCGGCTGTCTGCAGATCAAGTTCAACGACACCACTCCGCCGACAGCCAGCGTAACGACGAGCAAGGTCTACACGCGATCGCCCTCGACGCTGTACTTCACGTACACCCTGACCTTCAACGCGGTGGACAACACCGGTGGCAGCGGTGTGGCGTTCCTCGCCTTCTACACCACCGGCGCATACTCGACGTCGGGCGCTTGCCCCGCCGGCACAAGCTCCGGGTCGGGTACATCCGCCAGCCCGTGCGTTGTCAATGCCTCGGGGAATGTCGTGTCGAACTACGCGTTCACCATCCCCGCTGCCGACCCTGGCAGCACCACGGTCAGCTACTGGGCCGTCGACAACGCCGGCAACATCCAGCTGCACCAGTCGCAGGCCGTCACAACCAACCCCTAAGGGGAGCTGGCGTGGGCTCGGCCTTTAGGCGGCCCGCGCCAGGGCGATCACTGATAGGCCAAACGGCAGCTGAAGGCGGCGCGGCAGGGCCCGCGCCTCCATCGCCAGGCAGCTCTCCAGCGCCGCGTTGAGCGGGGCGGCGGGCTGCCACAGGTCGGGCTCGTCGGTGGTCTGGCCATCGCCAGCGGTGAAGCGCTCGAGCAGCCTTTTGGCCACGGCTGGCGGAAACAGCAGGCAGTTGGCCCAGCTGGCGTACTCGACGGCAAAGCCGGCGTCGTGCAGCTTAGCTGCGAGCTCCTGCCGAGAGTAGCGGTGGCGGGTGTGGACCAGGCGGTCGTGCTGCCCGCGCAGCCAATCGTGGGCGGGCAGCCGGACGAGGAGCAGGCCTCCGGCGCGCAGCACGCGGCGGAACTCGCCGAATGCCAGGCGGTCGTTGTCGACGCCGGTGTGGTACACCACCTCGAAGCTGGTGACGACGTCGAAGGAGGCATGGCGAAAGGGCAGCCGCTCGACGCTGCCCTGGGCCAGCCGGCCCGCGAGCCCGCGGGAGGCCGCCGGCTCGAGCGCCTCGCGCACCAGGTCGACGCCTACGACGGAGCCGAATTCCTGCAGGCGGGCCGTGGTCCCGCCGGTGCCGCAGCCGGCATCCAGGATGCGCGGCGCTGTGGTTTCGCTCAGGGTTTGGCGCAGCAGGGCCAGGGCGGCGCGACGCATGCCCGAGTACCACCAGTGGGCGTCCTCGCGCCGGAACATGACCTCATACTGCTCACGCTCCATGCTGGAAGAAAGCCTTCACCTGCTCGGCCACGTAGGCCGTGTCGGCGGGGCTCAGCTCGGGGTACAGGGGCAAGCTCAGGACTTCCCGGGCCAGGTGCTCGGTGTGCGGAAGTGAGCCGGGCCCGGGGCCGAACTCCACGTACGGCGCCTGCAGGTGGACGGGGTGCGGGTAGTGGACGCCTGAGCCCACGCCGCGCTCCGCCAGGAAGGCGCGGAGCTTCTCTCGGCGAGCGGGCACGCGCACCACGAACAGGTGGTACACGTGCTCGCTCTCGTCCTCCGGCTCCGCCGGCAGGATGATGCCATCGACGCCCGCCAGAGCCTCGCGGTAGAGGGTGGCGAGCCGCCGCCGGGCGCTGTTCCAGCCGTCCAGGTGCGGCAGCTTGGCCGCTAGGATGGCCGCCTGCACGTCGTCCAGACGGCTGTTGGTGGCGTGCAACTCGCTGAGGTACTGCTGGCGCCAGCCGTAGTTGCGCAGCAGCCGCGCCCGCTCGGCCACCTCGGGGTTCGCGGTCAGGAGGGCGCCGCCATCGCCCAGCGCGCCGAGGTTCTTGGTGGGGTAGAAGCTGAAAGCCGCGGCATCGCCCCAGACGCCGGCCAGCCGCCCCTGGCGGCGCGCGCCATGGGCCTGGGCGCAGTCCTCCAGCACGACCAGACCGCGCGAGCGCGCTTGCGCCAGGACGTCCTCCATATTTGCAGTTCGGCCGTAGAGGTGGACGACCAGCACCGCTCGCGCACGAGGGCCAGCGCGGCGCTCGATCTCGGCTGCATCCAGGGTCTGGGTGTCGGGATCGACGTCGCAGAACGCCGGCCGCGCACCGGCCGCCACCACGGCCGCCACGGGCGGGACGCCGGCGTTGGCCACGACCAGCACCTCGTCGCCGGTCTGCACGCCAAGAGCTTGCAGGCCGATGCGCAGCGCGTCCGTGCCGGAGCCGACGCCGGCGCATTGGAATTCCGGGCCGTGGTAGGCGGCGAAGGCCTGCTCGAAGGCCTCGGTCTCGGGCCCGAGCAGGAACCAGCCGCGCCGCAGCACGCGGTCGATGGCGGCGTCCAGCTCGGGGCGAATGGCCTCAACGCCCGGCGCCAGGCTGTTGAGCGGGACCTCCCGCCTATCGGTCAAACGAGCGCGGCGGCGGGCAGTGCTTCCCAGTAGTGCGCGCGATGCTCGTGGTAGAAGGCGATGGTACGCTGCAGGCCCTCACGGAGGTCCACTTTGGGCGCCCAGCCGAGCGCGCGGCGGATCTTGCGGTCGTCGACGTGCACCGAGCCGATGTCGATGGCCTTCCGCGCCTCCGGAAAGGGGACCAGCTGGTAACCGCCCGAGCCGGCCACGTCAACGAGTATGTCGCTGATGTCGCGCAGGCTGTAGGGCCGCGTGCCGCCGACGTTGAAGATCTGGCCGTTGGCGGCCTCGTTCGCGCCGGCCATCAGAAAGGCCTCGGCCACATCCTCCACATACGTCAGATCACGCAGTTGCGAGCCGTCGCCGAACAGCTGGATCTCCTCGCCGTCCACGGCCTGGCGCACGAAGCAGCCGATGAACGTCTGGCGGCTGTTCTTAACCAACATCCGGGGGCCGTACGTATTCGTCAGCCGCAGCACGCAGGTGCGGATGCCGTACACGTTGTTGTATAGGATGTGGTAGCGCTCGCCCGCCAGCTTGTTGATGCCGTTCACGTCCACCGGATTGGGGCAGCGCTGCTCGTTGACCGGCAGCTCGTCCGCGGGCACGCGCCCGTAAATCTGACGGGTGCTGGCGAACAGCACCTTCACCTCGGGGGCGTTGTGGCGGCAGGCTTCCAGCAGAGCCAGCTGGCTGCGACAGTTGATCTCCAGGTCGGTGAACGGGTCCCGCATGGAATCGACGTGGCTGACCTGCCCGGCCAGGTTGAAGATAATGTCCTGGCCCTGGACCAGGCGCTCCATCCTGAGAGTGTCCCGCACGTCTGCCTTGCGGACCGCCAGTTGGGGGTGATCCCTGGCCATCTCGACGTTAAAGGCGTTGCCGCCAGTGTCGGGAATGAGCGCATCCACCAGCAGCACTTCCGCGTCGAGGTCGAGCAAACGCAGCGCCAGGTTGGAGCCGATGAAGCCCAGCCCACCTGTGATCAGCACGCGTTTTCCAGCGTAGTAAGAGAGGTGGGTCTGAGAGCGAGGGGTACCTAGGAGCGCTGCCTCGAGCACTGCTGTCTACTCCATCCGTCCGGGAATTGCCCGGAACAGCGCTCCGGATTGATCGAAGCCCAGCCGCAGCCGGAACCATAGACCACCCAGCTGCCACAGCGTCTCGGCAATCCGCCGAAAGCCGAAGAACTGGCTGCGCCCGACTGGCCGCGCGTAGTGATGCACCGGTATCTCATATACCTGGAAGCCGGCCTGATGGATTCGCGTCATCAGCTCCACGGTGATGCTGCCACTATCGCTGGAGAGCGGAAAGCTGTCCAGGACGTGGCGCCGGATGAGGCGGAAATCGCAGTCCACGTCCCGAACGTGCAGGTCGAATGTCAGGCATACGAACCACTGATAGATGCTGCCGATGATCTTGCGATGCCAGCCATCATGGCGCTCCATCTTCCAGCCCTGGATAACCTCGCGCTGCGGGGTTAGCTCGGCCCACAGGGCACTCAGCTCACGCGGGTCGTACTGGGCATCGCCATCGGTGTAGAACACCAGCTCCTTGGTGGCCGAAGCAAAACCGCTGCGCAGCGCGCCGCCATAGCCGCGGTTCGCCTCGTGTGTGATCACTCGGAGCGCGGGGCAGCGCTGCTGCAGCTCGCCCAAGACCTCCGCTGATTCGTCCTGGCTGCCGTCGTTGATGACCAGGATTTCGTAGTCGTCGGTCAGCCCCCTCAGCACCTCGTCCGCAGCCCAAACCATACTGGCGATTGTGGCCGCGTCGTTAAAGCAGGGGAAGAACGCGGTTACCGACGGCGCTTGACTGAAAGGCCCCCCAGACATCGCTGGGACACATTCTTCATATTTTCTTTATATTTGCAAGTAAATTAGCCGCATTTGGGGCCGTTTGCCTTTGGCTCGGCCCGCCACTGCTGCATCAGCCGTCGGAATGTCTCGTCGACAGGCACGCTGCTGGCGTTCATCAGCCCCCATTTGGCGTCGGTTGGCTCGGGGCCGGCCGCGGTCCAGGCGTAAGGCGCGCCGCCCATCACAAACTGCGGATAGGAGCGGATGCTGCGCCACATGTTGACGTACCCTTGGGCCCGCTCTGAGGGGCTGGTCCCCTCAGCTCCGAACTCGGTGACGAACAGCGGCCGGTTCAGTCCATAGTTCGGCCAATTTCGCAGGAGTGGCCCGGGATCCTTGTCGTAGATGTTCATGCCGTACAGGAACCATGGCCGGGGATCTCCGCTATCGTGCAGCAGCTGAGCCAGTAGAGGCACGAACTCGTCCTCGCTTTCACGGTAAATGACGGGATGGTTGGGATCGATCTGGTGGACCAGGTCGATGATGTTGAGGTACACCTGCAGGAAATTTGGGTACACGTCGGGTTGCATGGCCATCATCACTTCGTTGCCCACGCCCCACATGCGCAAGCTCGGATGGTTCTTGTAGCGCTGCACTTTGGCGACGGCGCCACGAAGCAGCGTGCCGATCAGCTCCGGGTCGGTATAGTCGCCGTCGGCCGGCAGGTAGATGGGCATGACCACGCCGATGCCGTACTGCTGCGCGTTGTCGAGCGTCAGCTCGTCGAACTTGTCCTGCTCGTATCCCTTATCTGCATCCCAGCCGGTGATGGTGTTGACGCCCGCATGGCACAGGATGCTGAAGTCGCGCCGGTAGTTGGCGGCCCGTTGGGCTGGCGGCAGGCTGCGATACACCGGGTTGTAGCCCATGCCGATGAACACGCTCTCCTGGCCGTTGACCACGTACGTGTAGCGTCCTCCCGGCGCCTGGCCGATGGTCACCTTGGTGGGCGAGAGGTTGGCGGCCAGGCTGTGGGGGGTAGCCAGCAAGCCGAGCAGCACCACGAGGCTGGGCAGGACATGCCGCCACGATCGCAATTCATTGTGAGCTATCAACTTATCACACCAAGCAGGCCGCGTCTACGGGGAGGCGCTGGCCGTGAAGAGCGAGGCCAGGGCGGCGACGGTGCTGTCGACCGGCTCCCCAGCCTCGTTAGTCAGGCCGAAGCTGCGATCCAGGGGCTCCGGCCCGGCAGTGCTCCAGACGTAGGCGCAGCCGCCCAGCAGCATGCTCCGATGCGCCTGGATGACGCCCCACAGCTTGCTGTAGCCGGTGGGCCGGTCAGCCGCCCGCAGGCCGGCGGGCGCGAACTCGGAGATCAGCAGCGGCTGCCGCAGGGATCGGGCCGGGCCTTTGGTCAGCGCGTCGTCCATGCGAGTAGTGAAGAAGTTCATGCCATACACGAACCAGGGCCGCGGCTGCGGGTTGGCCCGCAGCGCCCGCGCAACCGGCTCGAGGAAGACGTCTTCGGCGTCGCGATAGACGATGGGATGGTTGGCATCGAGGTTGTGGAGCTCGTCGGCCGCCTGGATCAGGAACTGCGAGAAGGCCTGTGCGCGAGGGCCGTTGCGCGGCAGGATGCCGTGGACGACCTCGTTGCCAAGGCCCCACATGCGCAGCGCGGGGCGGTCCTTGAAGCGCTGAGCGCGCTTGAGGACCTCGTCCCGAACCTGCTGGCGTACTTTGGGGTCGTCGTACGCCCAGGCGGGACGCAGCTCAAACGGCAAGATGACGCCCAGGCCGTACTCGGCGGCTTTGTCCAGCAGCAGCTCGTCGAACTCGCCTTCGTCCCAGCCGCTGACGGTGTTGACGCCGATGGCGCTCATGGCGGCAAAGTCCCGGTCAAAACGGGCGGCGCGCTGCTCGGGACTGGCCGTCTTGGTGACGGGGTTGTATCCGACGCCGCGGATGAACTCGGCCCGGCCGTTGACGCGATACTCAAAGTTGCCGTCAGGCCGGGCGGCTATGGCTACGACGCTGGGTGACTCCGCGACCCGCTGGCGTGGAGGCTGCGCAGCTTCGGGCATTGGGACAGCCTCGATCGGGGCAGGCTCGGCGAGTTCCGGCGAGGGTTCGATCGCTGGTACCGTTACGACCGCGACGGCCTGGCTGTCCTCGAAGCGGACGCTGGGCTGCAGGGGCGTCGCGGCCAGTGCCAGGACTAGGGCCGTGCCCGGAAGCAGGGCGGTCCGGGGTCGCGCCATGAGCCTGGCCAGCCTGAGGCGCAGCAGCTCCCGGCGCGGCGGCCTCAGGCGCAGCGCCAGCAGGCCGAGCCCGGCGCCCGCTCCTG
>DATGVV010000486.1:0-3296 GCA_035299885.1 Chloroflexota bacterium
TCCTGGGCGAACTGCAACCGGTGCTCGGGGTTGGGGCTGTACACCTTGAACAGCCGTACTTTCCTGGCCAGGCTGGTGGACGCCACCTGAAACCGCGCCTGCCAGCCGGACCCCAGCAGGCCCACCGTGGAGGCCTCAGGACGAGCCAGGTACTTCACCGCCAATCCAAACGTGCCACCCACGCGCATGCCCTGGACCATGCCGTCTGGCATGAAGGCCAGCGGCTCGCCCGTCTCGGTGCTGTACAGCTGGATGAGGCCCACGGTCCCCCCACCCGGCGCCAGATACAGCCGCTCGGCTCGTTCCACCCCGTAGCGTATTGGCCGGTGATTCAGCGTCGAGCTCATCCGCAGCGCGGCCACGCCGGCCTTGGGCAAGATGCCCATCATCGTCTTGAACTCGTAGCGCGCTTGGCGCTCGGGCCGGTCCGGCAACGGCATGTTGGTGTCATAGCGCAGCTGGTTCACGGCCCGCCCAGCCGCAAGCTCGCGGTACGCATCCTCCAAAGCGGCCATGCAGGCGTCCATGCTCAAGACCTGCGCCACGTCGTCGTTGCTGAGCATCAGTGCCATCGGTTGACCTCCTGTGTGCGCGCAGACCTGACATCGCCGGACCCGAGCCCGGAGAGGCGTGACAACTTTACACCGCCCGATGTGACGCGCGGTATGGCAGTGCTCGTCAGTTCACATGCTGCAAGGGCCGGCTGTCCTTACCGATGAGGGTCGATCCAGCTGAATCAGCCTGCTGCCTAGCTGGCATCCATCGTGGGTTGAGGCTGTGTGGCGGGCGTACTCCAGCGCGCCGCCAGCAGCGCCAGGCACACAACCTGGCTGCCGATCATTGTCAAGAACATCGCCCGGTAGCCCGCTGCCTGGATGAGGCCTCCGGCAAGCGCGGCGCCCGCTCCCTGGCCCACCTGGAAGGCGAGCGTGAAGCTCGCCATGGCTGAGCCAAGGCGTTGGGGGTTGCTGCGGTCGATGGCCATAGCTGTTGTATTCACAATGCCAATGGATTGGCCGACTGCCGTGGCAATGCCGCCGAGCGTCAGCAGGACCACGCTTCCCGGGGCGAGTAGAAATCCGAGGCCGGCGATCGACAGGCCAAGTCCCAGAGCCGTCGCCCGGCCGCGGCCAATGCGGTCGAATGTGCGGGCCAAGAAGCTCTGCGTAATGACCACGCCGGCTGCCCGCGCTACGTAGTACCAGGACAGCATTCCCAGGTCGATGCCGCTGCGTTCGAAGTATAGCGGCATGAAGGAAGTCGCCGCCGGGAAGGTCAGATTCATCAGCGCCAGCAGTCCGGCGGGCAGGACCACGCCGCGGTCATACAGCAGGGACCAACGGTCGCGCCGTTCGGGCCTGGCTGGAGCCGATGGCGAACCCTTAGGGCGAAGGAGGTGGGCGAGGATAGCCTGAGACAGCAGTGCGGCGGCTACGCCGCAGCCCGCGGCCGCCAGAAACACCGGCCAGTAGACCGAGCCGCCGCTGCTCTTGATGATCCACAAAGCGGCGATCGGCGTCAGAGCCATGGCGGTGCCCTGGAACAGGCTGTAGTAGGTGGCGCCCTCGGCCCGGCGTTTCGCGGGCGCCAGGTAGGCGAGGATCGTATTCCCGCCCGTGTTGACGCCCGCCCAGCCTGCGCCGCGCACGGCGGATACGAGGCAAATGAGGCCGAAAACAGGGACCAGAAATGCCACGTCGCACACGGATAAGCACAGTGTCCCTAGGACGAACACGAACCTCGGGTTGGCTCGATCTGCCAGCTGGCCGAGGAACGGCCGTATGGTAAAGCCCAGCAGGCTGAACAAGCCGAGGACCAAACCCACGATGGCCGCCGAGCCGGTGAGCGATTGGACGTACAGCGGAATCGTGGGCACCAGCAGTCCTTCGTGCACGTAGGCCAGGCCCATCGAAAGGCAGAGCAGCACATAGCTCCGCGTCCAGAGCGGCTTTCGGGCCACGCGATTTGCGGCCTGATTGGAGATTACGCGCTGCATTGTGGCAGGTCCGGCCAGATCGTCACGAAACGCTACCCGGCCGGCCAGCACTTATTGCTGTCTGGGGATAGGTGTGAGGCGGCGCTCAGCGCCGGGCCAGGATGTCGCGGTGAAACGGCTCGATCTTGCCCTCGTCGATCTCACGCAGCCGTTCCTCGCTCAGCGGATGCCCAAACATCTCATTGCGCATTCGCACCCGCGGGCGTGCGATCTCCCGCGTCATGCCCTTCGCTTTGTCCCACTGCTCGTCCGTCTTGACCACCCGGCGCAGGCCCTCCGCGCCCGTCTTCATGTGGCCGACCTCATCGATCTCGAACGCACCGGCGATGCGCTGCTCCAACTCACCGCCGGTGATGTCCATTCCGGCCTTGTACATGCTGGCCCCGCCGCCCTCGTTGAACTTCCTGACGAAGCCGCCAAGCTCGCCTTCGGTCTTGGCGATGCCCTCGCGGAACTGGGCCAGCTTAAGGCCCTCCGGCGCCTGTTCGAGCTCGTCCGCCGTGATCGGCCGCCCTTCGTCCCAGAACTCCTTCCAGCACTGGAACCGCAGCCAGCGAATGTGCTCTGCCCCTTGCTGCGCGGCCGGCTGAAGAACGTCCGAACCACCTCGTATTCCCCAGCCCAATAGGGGGCGGCGACGGCAACGAGCTCGTCCAGTCTGGCGTCCACGCCAACGTCTTTGAGTCCGGCGACCATTCCTGATTTCCACCTTATGGCGCTAAGACGATACACCAAGCGGTGGCGCAGCCATTGCCACCCGGCAGCCCGTTGATAAGATGGCCGGTACGATGCCCAACCTGCAATTGACGCTCGCTTGCGGGGCGTACGACCGCACGGAAGCGCTGCGTACAGGCGTGATCCAGGCCGAAGGGATTGACCTGACCTATCTCGCCATTCAATCTCCGCCGGAGATCTTCTCGCGGGTCATCAAGAAGCAGGCGTTCGACGTGGCCGAGATGTCCACGTCGGTCTACTTCCAGCTTCGCTCCAGGAATCAGCTGCCGTACCTGGCGCTGCCCATCTTTCCCTCCCGCTTGTTTCGCCATGGCTTCATCTTTGTCAACAGCAAGGCTGGCATCCGCCAGCCCAGTGACCTCACCGGCAAGCGAATAGGCGTCCCGGAGTACCGGCAGACCGCGGCGGTGTGGATACGCGGTCTGCTGCAGCACGAGTACGGTGTGGATCTCCACAGCATCCGCTGGTTCGAGGGTGGAGTTAATTCGCCACGTGAGGCGGACCCGGAGCTCGATCTGCATCCGGCGGGCGAGTACTCGATCGAGTTCATCAGACCGCACAGGAC
>DATGVV010000487.1:0-1965 GCA_035299885.1 Chloroflexota bacterium
CAAGACCTTGATCCGAGTCGTCATCCCCATCATGACGCCGATCCTGACGGTGGTCCTGCTGCTGTCGACGATCCACGCCCTGCAGGCATTCGAGGTCGAAACCGTGCTTGGCTTCCCCATCCGCTTCTTCGTGTTCAGCACGCAGATCTATTTCTTGATCCAGCAGCAGCCGCCGCTGTTCTCGTCCGCGATGGCGCTGAGCACGGTGATCCTGCTGATCATGGTGCCGCTGATCTCACTGCAGCGCTGGGCCGGCGGGCGGCGGCGCTACACGACGGTGACGGGAAAGTACCAGGGGCGCAAGATTCAGCTGGGTCGCTGGCGGATGCCGGTGTTCGCGTTGCTGCTGATCATTGGGTTGTCGATCACCGCCCTGCCGTTCACGTTCCTGGTGCTGGGTACGTTCATGAAGCTGTTCGGCTTCTTCAACCTGGCGGCGCCGTAGACGATCGACCACTGGGGCCAGGTGCTGCGGGACCCAATCTTCCTGCGATCTGTGCTGAACACGCTGCTGTTGTGCTTTGGGACGGCGCTGTCGTCGCTGGTGCTCTGTACGCTGGTGGCCTACACCGTGATGCGAACGCATTTCGCGGGACGGGGGCTGATGGACTTCGCCTCGTGGCTGCCGGCGGCGCTGCCCGGCATCATCCTGGGGCTGGGGCTGCTGTGGTTGTTCCTGGGCACGCCGGTGCTGCGGCCGCTGTACGGGACGATATTGGTGCTAATCGTGGCGGCTGTCGTGGGCACGATGACCACGTCCATCCAGATCCTCAAGACCAATTTCGCCCAGCTCGGGATCGAGCTGGAGGAGGCCGCGCGCGTGGGCGGCGGGACGTGGCTCCATGCCTTCCGC
Organism: Chloroflexota bacterium; assembly: GCA_035299885.1. GTDB lineage: Bacteria > Chloroflexota > JAJPGV01 > JAJPGV01 > JAJPGV01 > DATGVV01. The sequence continues at coordinate 854 of DATGVV010000487.1, forward strand.
GCGGTGCTGCTGCCGATCATGGCGCCGACGCTGCTGCTGGTGGGCGCGCTGAGCTTCATCTCGGCAGCCCGCAACGTCAGCTACGTGGCGCTGCTGGCGACGAGTGCCACCCGGCCGTTGTCGCTGCTTCAGCTGGACATGATGGTCCAGGGGAGTTACGAGGGCGCAGCCGTGGTCGGCGTGCTGGTGGTGCTGCTGACCACCGGCGTGGCCCTGGCCGCACGCCTGCTCGGCCTGCGTGCGACGATAGGCTCCTGATGTCGTCCTGAGCGAAGCGAAGGATCTTCTGCCGCGGCTGACGACGAAGGTTCTTCGTCGCGGCTGCTCCTCAGAATGACATGGGCCTCCGGGCGTATCCTGTAGCGCATGGCTGTTGCTGCAGTAGCTGAGATCGTGGGCGACGTCCGCTGGGGCGAATACGGGGCCGACGAGTATTCCGACGCGCTGGTGGCGGCGCTCAAGCTGGGCGGCGTCGAACACCTATTCTTTGTCTCCGGCTCGGAGATCGCGTTTTGGCAGGAGTCCATCGCCAAGGCCCGCGCGCGCGGCTGGCCGGCGCCGCGGCTGCTGACGGTGACGCACGAAAGCGTGGCCCTGAACGCCGCGTGCGGCTCCACGATGGTCAGCGGCCGGCCGGCGGCCACGGCGGTTCACGTGGACGTGGGCACGCTGAACTACGGCGGCGCGATCCACACTGCATGGCGGGGCTGCTATCCGGTGCTGATAACGTCCGGCACCGGGCCGCGGGCTTTCAGCGGCTCCATGCCGGGCGGGCGGGAGCACGCGGTGCAGTGGGTCCAGGAGCCGCGCGATCAGGGCGAGATCGTGCGGCAGTACACGAAACACGACCATCGGCTGGAGCACCAGGACAATCCCGGCGCAATCGTCAGCCGGATGCTCCAGCTGGCCATGAGCGAGCCCAAGGGCCCCGTGCACATGTCCATCCCGCGCGAGACGGCCATGCTGCCGCTGCCGGGCAAGACTCGCTTTCCGACGCGCGACCAGCTCGGCGTGGCGCGCGATCCGTGGCCCGATCCGGCCGATGCGCGGCGGGTGGCCGAGTGGCTGATCGCGGCCCACAACCCGGTCATCTGCCCCGGCCGATCGGGGCG
>DATGVV010000488.1:0-3313 GCA_035299885.1 Chloroflexota bacterium
GGACAAATGCGACGCTATCTCACATGGCCCAAACAGAAACGCGTCCAACCGGGGAGGGCATCAACGGCTATGACTATGGCAGCTCAGCCCTGCCTCCCTCTCCCGTCTCCCTATCAGAGCTCGCGCTGCTCAAGCAGGCCGCCGGTTTCGGCCCAGAGGAGGAACGATGGCTTCGAAGAGCCGGTGAGGTGCTGATCCATCAGGCGGACCAGCTCGTCGAGCACTGGCGCAAGCTCCTCGCCGCCCAGCCGCATCTGGCCGCGTACTCTCGGCACCCCGACGGCCGGGTAAACTCGGAGTACAGCGAATCGAGCCGCCCGCGCTTCGTGCAGTGGGTGCGGGACGTCTTCGAACGGCCATTGGACCAAGCGTGGCTCGATTATCAGCACGAGATCGGGTTGCGCCACACGCGAGCCAAGAAGAACCAGACCGATGCCGCCGACGCGCCGCCGCATATTCCGCTGCGCTACTTGCTGGCGTTCTCAGCCGTCGTCATGACCAGTACGAGGCCGTTCCTAGCCCAGAGCGGAGCCCCAGCAGAAGAAGTCGACCGCATGTACGAGGCGTGGTGCAAAGCCGTTATGCTGCACGTCACGCTGTGGAGCGAACCCTACGTACCGCCCGCTGATTGGTAGCTCCTTAGCTCCCGATGACGATTACGTCATAGGGGCCGCAGTTGAAGTCGCCCACCGGGCGGCTGCCAAAGCAATCTATGGCCGACGCATAGCGATAGGTTCCTGGCAGAACGAACGTTGTCTGGCTGCTTTTGCTGAACGCCAGCCCACCGCTGTCAAATGCCAAGGGTGCGCCGGCCATCGAGGTGGCCGTGTGGACCTCCGCGATCGTAACAGCGGAGCTTTCCATCGCTCGACCGCTGGTAGCGAGCACGGCCGGCGCCGCGAGGCTGTGCTGACGGACGTCACCTGTTCAGCATGTGGTCGAACCACGCAGGTGCCGTTCGTGCCAACGTCCGGCCGTCCCGTCTACTGCCCTGACTGCTTCGCGCAGCGACGTGAGTTGGCCCCGGGTGGGGGGCCACCGGCAGCAGCGCCACAATAGGCGGAGCTGGTAGCCGTTCCGGCCTCTGCAGGATCGCGCCTCTCCCCCACAGGGTGCTTCCTATAATCCTAGGAAGGCAAACTAGCCCGTGACAATTCCCCGAATGAGTAGTCTTGCCTGGGACATATAGGCCGAATCTACCGAGATATACGGCTGGCATCGTCGAACGCGCTGCGGGTGGTCTTGCGCGTGAGTCAGCGGGTTAGCCACAGGGGGTGGCGACATTGTGATCAGGTTACGCCACGAGCAACGCCACAGGTGTTCTCAGTTGAAGAGGTTCGAGTCCTCTCGGGGGTACCAGTCAGACCACTTCGACCGATAGTCGGGGATGGAGCCGCCGCAGGTCGTCGGGATCGCCCGTGATCACGGTACTCCACGTAATGCGCGCACACAACGCCACTGAGGCATCGACGATGTCGTCTGTACCCTGCCGGCCGCACAGCTCCCCCGCGGCCTTGGCTGCGGCTTCATCCAGCGGCACCACTTCGACGAATGGTTCCGACAGCAACGCTGCCAGGGGCTGCTGCCTTGCGCCACCGCGCCAAACCTGGGCGAGAACCCCAGCAGGGACATACGTCCTGACGCTGCGCTGACCGGCAAGAGCGAGCAAACGGCGTATGCGCCCTGAGCGCCGCTCCAGAGCGACCAAAGCACCGCTGTCGAGCGTTAGATTCCGAGCACGCGCCGGGCCCACGCGTCGTCCTCTTCACTCGGGGGCCCGTATTCGGCATCCCATGCCTCGAGAATGCCCTGTAGAGCCTCGGTCTTCAGCTTCTCGGCGAGGGCCTCTGACACGAGCGCGCTAATCGACTCGGCCCGTCCAGCCCGAACTTCCTGCCGCGCCTGATCGATGAGCGGGCGAGGAATGGTGATCGCCACTTTCTCACGGGTGGCAGACTTCCGCCGCGGCGCTTGCTTACGCTGGATGCTGGATCTTGTCGCTCCGGACATACTTTTATCATACCGCTGCAGGGATTAGGCGACGCATTAGGCTGGGGGCTGGATCGAACAGGCTTTGCCGGCAGCCACGATGGTCAGGTTGTGATAAATGGCGGCGGCGGCAAATAAGAATGTCTGGGTCGCCGATGAGCTGGCCCCACTGGCGTAGCTCACCTCGAATACGCGCAAAGTCGCGCATGATGGGTTGGTTGAGTGGGAGTACTGCCACGATGCGGAGGAATTGGCGGAAGCCGTGTTCGTGAGCTCGGGCAGCGCCGCCGTAGTAGATGCCTTCGTAAATCTCGCCGTACGTAATCAGGCTGATGGCAATACCATCGGAAAAACGTCCGACCCGTACCCCGACGGCAACCAGATTCTGGTGAGGGTCGCGCCGTAAGCCGGCACCTTCGTCTCCAGCGCGCTCATTCTTGCCGTAGCGGAGAGCACGTCGAAGCACTAATCGAAGGCACCGAGTGGCAGTCGCGTTTATAGTGGCGCTCAAATGATTGACGTCCATCACCATTGGCTGCCACGGGAGCTTGTCGACGACTTAGAGAGCTACCTGCCGGAAGGGTACTCCGTGCGAAGGGATCCGCAAACCAAGCACATCCTCGATCCCAGCGGGCTGCGCGTCCAGAGCGTGTTTCTGGAGGAATTCCCGGACCTCGAACGGCGGCTCGAGTTGATGGACGAGGCCGGGATTCGGCTCGCGTTATTGAGCCCGGGGTGCTACCCGAACTGGATCACGATGAAGGCCGCACGCTTGATGAATGACGCGTCCGCGGACGTCGCTCGCAGGCTCGGGGACCGGCTCAAGCCAATGGTGAATGTGCCGCCATTTGGGGAGCCGGGCATTCTGGAGGAGATGGAGCGCGGCGCCAAGATGGGCCTCACCGGCGTGGCAATGACGGCGAATTTCCGCGGGCTGTACCCGGACGAAGAGGCCTACCTGCCGTTTCTGCGCAAGGCAGCCGAGCTGGACCTGCCGGTATTCATGCACGCGGCCGGCGCGCCGGTCCACTATGAGGACCTGATCAAGCACAATCTGGCTACGCCTATGGGCCGGTCGATCGACCTCTGCCTGGCGCCATTGAAGCTGCTGTACAGCGGCGTGTTCGACAGCATCCCGGACCTGAAGCTGGTGGTGGCGCACCTAGGCGGGTTCACTTTCCTGAACCTCAAACGCTTCTTCAGCGGCCGCGCCAGAGAGGGGCATGGCGGCTATACGCTGGAGCAGGCTCGGCGGGCCATGGAGCGGATGCTGTTCGACACGGCGCCGGCGGGCTGGTATGGGCCGGCGGAGATCCGGTTCGCG
>DATGVV010000489.1:0-5273 GCA_035299885.1 Chloroflexota bacterium
GCACACGCCGTTCTTCAAGGGCTACCGGCCGCAGTTCTACATCCGGACCACGGACGTCACGGGTGAGACGGAGCTGCCGGAGGGCATGGAGATGGTGATGCCTGGGGACAACGTGACGATGAAGGTGCGGCTGATCGTACCGGTAGCCATGGAGGAGGGCCTGCGCTTCGCCATCCGCGAAGGCGGCCGGACCGTGGGCGCCGGCGTCATCAGCAAGATCTACGAGTAGGAGCCGGAGCACATGGCTAAAAAGGGAGATCGCGCGACGTTCACGCTGGCTTGCCCGGAATGTAAGCAGCGGAACTACACCACATATAAGAACAAGCGGAACGATCCGGACCGCATGGAGCTGCGCAAGTACTGCCCCCATTGCCGCAGTCACACGCTGCACCGCGAGACGAAATAGCGGAATTCAAAATTCAAAATGAAAAATTCAAAATTAGGACCGCTGAAGCAGCCAGCTGGCCTCTAGGCACGACGCCAGCTATTCTTGTTTAGAATTCTGAATTCTGAATTTTGAATTCCGCTAGGCCCCTAGCTCAATTGGCAGAGCTCCGGTCTCCAAAACCGGTGGTTGTCGGTTCAAGTCCGGCGGGGCCTGCTAAATCAGCAAGAGATTAGACGCAAGTAGAGATTGGAAGAACTGGGATGGCTATCAAATTACCGAGCAGAGCGAACGTGCTCTCCCGCGCGCCGCAGCCGGCGCCGCGGCGTGAGCGCGCTTCTCGCCCCAACCCGCTCACCCAGTTCGTCCGCGAGTCGCGCATCGAGCTGCGGAAGGTCGTCTGGCCGACCCGGCAGGAGGCTACCCGCCTAACGCTGGTCGTCATCGCCGTGTCGGCTGGTGTCGGCTTGGTGCTCGGCGGCTTCGACTACGCCATCGCCCAGGTTTTCAACCTGGTCGCGCACTAGAGAGGAATCCTTGGCAAAGCGATCCACACCCCCGACCATCGTTGAAGAGCCCGCGGCGGAAGTCCTGAGCGAGGACGTCCAGCTGCTGGACGAGAACGCCGAGCTCACCGAGTATGACGAGGCGGCCCTCGAGGAGGCCGCGGCCACCGAGGAAGGCGCCGAGGCCGAGTACGAAGAAGAGGAAGAGGTTCCACCGCCGCCGGACATCATCGATCAGCATCCCGAGGCCGAGTGGTTCGTCATCCACACCTACTCGGGCTACGAGAACAAGGTCAAGGCCAACCTGGAGCACCGCATCGCCTCCATGGACGTAATCGACAAGATCTTCCAGGTCGTGGTGCCGACTGAGGAAGAGATCGAGATCAAGAACGGCCAGCGCCGCACCGTTCAGAAGAAGGTCTTCCCCGGTTACGTGCTGGTCCAGATGGTCCTGTCCGACGAGTCCTGGTACGTGGTGCGCAACACGCCGGGCGTGACCAGCTTCGTCGGCTCGGGCAACAAGCCCATCCCGCTCAGCAAGGCTGAGGTGCGGCAGATCCTGAAGCAGATGGAGGTCGAGGCGCCCAAGGCCAAGATCAGCTACCAGCGCGGCCAGAGCGTCAAGGTCATCGACGGGCCGTTTGCCGAGTTCATCGGCGTGGTGGACGAGATCAGCCTCGAAAAGGGCAAGGTCTGGGTGCTGGTGTCGTTCTTCGGCCGCGAGACGCGCGTGGAGCTGGACTTCCTGCAGGTTGAGAAGCTGTAGTGGCGGATGGCTTCGCCTCTGGCGACAAAGTGAAAGTGACAGGCGGGGGCTACAAGGGCTCACAAGGAGTTGTGGAAAGCGTCGACGGCGACCTGGCTAAGGTACAGGTCAACTCGTTCGGCATGCCCATGAGCGCCCGCATACCATTGTCCCAGTTGGAAAAGGTGAATGGCGAAGAGAGTTAAGGCCATCGTCAAGCTGCAGCTGCCGGCGGGCAAGGCTACGCCGGCGCCGCCGGTCGGCACCGGCCTGGGACCGCACGCGGTCAACATCATGCAGTTCGTCAAGGAGTACAACGAGCGGACGGCCAATCAAGTAGGCCAGATCGTGCCGGTCGAGATCACCATCTTCGAGGACCGCACCTTCAGCTTCATCACCAAGACGCCGCCCGCGGCCGATCTGATCAAGAAGGCCATCGGCATAGAGCTGGGCTCGGCCGATCCCAAGAAGATCAAGATCGGCACCATCCCCCGCAGCAAGTTGCGCGAGATTGCCGAGATCAAGATGAAGGACCTGAACGCCCTCGACATCGAGGCCGCCGAGAAGATCATCGGCGGCACGGCCCGCTCTATGGGCGTGGAGGTGGAGGCCTAAGCATGAAGAAGCGCGGCAAACGCTACGCTGAGCTGGCCAAGCTCATTGACGAGGATAAGAACTACGCTCCGGCGGAGGCCGTTGAGCTGGTCAGGAAAACCTCGAATGTCAAGTTCGATTCGACTATCGAAGTCCACATGCGCATGGGCCTGGATGTGCGCCACGCCGACCAGCAGGTGCGCGGCATGGCCGACCTGCCGGCCGGGACCGGCAAGAACGTCCGGGTGCTGGTCTTCGCGGAGGGCGACAAAGCGCGTGAGGCCGAGCAGGCTGGCGCCGATTTCGTCGGCAGCGATGACCTCATCAAGCGGGTCGAAGATGGCTGGACGGACTTCGACGTGGCCTTGGCCACGCGTGACATGATGGGCAAGGTCGGCCGGCTAGGCAAGGTCCTTGGCCGGCGGGGCCTGATGCCGAACCCCAAGTCGGGCACCATCACGGATGATCTGACCCGATCGGTGAAGGAAGTGAAGGCCGGCCGCATCGAGTTCCGGACTGGCAAGGCGCCGCTCATTCAGGTGCCAATCGGCAAGGCTTCATTTGACGAGAAGGGCTTGCTGGAAAACCTGGGCTCGCTGGTGGACGCGGTGGTCAAAGCCAAGCCCGCCGGCTCCAAGGGCCCGTACATCAAGAACATCACGCTTACCAGCACCATGGGACCCGGCGTCAGGCTGGACGTCCCGCAAACAATGGCGAAAGCGTCGGAGAGCTAGACTCACCGTCACAATCGAATAGGGAATCCAAAGAAGCGGGGGCGCCGCACAATCCGGCCTCGCCGGTACCCGCGGAGGAGGTGTAATGCCCACAGAGGCAAAAGCTCGGGCGATCGACGAGATCGCCCAACAGTTGCGCGACAGCAAGGTCGCGATCTTCACCAATTACCGTGGCCTCACGGTCAAGGACCTGGCCGATCTGCGCGGACGCCTGCGTACCGCCAAGGTCGAGTACAAGGTGGTGAAGAACACGCTTACGCGATTCGCCGCGCAGAAGGCCGAGATCGAGGCCGATTTGGCGGCGGTACTGGACGGCCCGACGGCCATCGGCTTCGGCTACGACGACGTGGTCCAAGCGGCCAAAGCCATGAACGACTACGCACGTGTCTCGCGCGTGCTGGAGATCAAGGCCGGCCTGCTCGAGAACCGCCTGCTGTCTGCGGCCGAGATCACCTCACTGGCCACGTTGCCACCCAAGCCGGTCCTTCAGGCCCAGCTGCTGGGCACCATAACAGCCCCCATTCAAAACCTCTACAGCGTGCTCAATGCGCCCGCACGAGCGTTGTTGAACGTCCTTGTTGCGCGGCAGCGGCAGCTTGAGGCTCAAGAAGCCGAATCGAAGAAATAAGGAGCAACTGAAAAAAATGGCAGTTAACTTAGACAAAGTCACCGAAGAAATATCGAATCTCACACTCCTCGACGTGGCGCAACTCGTTAAGCAACTCGAAGAGAAGCTGGGCGTCACCGCTGCCGCTCCGGTAGCCTATGCCGGCCCTGCCGCGGCGGGCGCGCCAGCGGCCGCTGAGGGCGCGGCCGCCGTCGAGGAGAAGACGGAGTTCACACCAGTCCTCACGGAGATCGGCGCCAACAAGATCAACGTCATCAAGGTCGTGCGCGAGATCACGCAGCTTGGCCTCAAGGAGGCCAAGGACCTCGTCGACGGCGCCCCCAAGGAGATTAAGGAAGGCGTCACGCGCGAGGAAGCTGACTCGATTAAGGCCAAGCTGACCGAGGTCGGCGCGACCGTCGAGATTAAGTAGGGCTCAGAACCGAATGAGCTGCCTGGCCACCTCACCGGTGGCCAGGAGCTCGAAGCCCTCGTTGATGTCCTCCAGCGGCAAGCTGCGCGAGACCAGCTGGTCGACCGGCAGCTTGCCCGCCCGGTAGAGGCGCATCAGCCGCGGCACGTCATGGGCCGGCGCCGCCGAGCCCATGAACGATCCTTTGAGGGTCCGATCGTCGAGCACCAGCACCGCCGGCGAGATCGACGCCCGCTGCTCGCGTGCCGGCAGGCCGACGGCGACCGTCGTGCCGCCGCGCCGAGTGGCTTGAAAGGCGGTCTCCAGCAGCTTGGCGTTGCCGGCCGCCTCGAAGGCGTAGTCGGCGCCGCCCCCGGTGATCTCGCGCAGCTCTTTGAGCGCGTCGTCGCGACCACCGTCGATGGCGTGGGTCGCGCCCAGCTCGACGGCCAGTTTGCGTTTGGACTCGAGCAAGTCGAGCACCACAATTGGGTCCGCGCCAGCCAGCTTCGCGCCCATCACCACTGATAGTCCCACGCCGCCTGCCCCAAACACCGCTACCGAGCTGCCCGGTTCCACCTGAGCGGTGTTGACCACCGCGCCCACGCCGGTGATTACCGCGCAGCCGAACAGCGCGGCCACATCCAGTGGGAATTCGGGATCGATCTTGATCAGCGATTCCTGGGCAGCCACGACGTGGCGGGAGAAGCCCGAGACGCCCAGCATGTGGTTGGCGCCTTTGAAGCGCACGGCTCCGCTCAGGAGCGTGCCGTTGCGGTTGGCGAGCGCGCCCTTCTCACACAAGGCCGGCCGGCCTCCAACGCAGAAGCGGCAGACGCGGCAGGAGGAGACGAAGGCGAATACCACGTGGTAGCCAGGCGCCAGCTCTCTCACGCTCGGTCCGACCTCGCGCACGATGCCGCTGGCCTCGTGCCCCGGCACGACGGGCAGCGGCAGGGGGATGTCGCCGTTGATCACCGATAGGTCGGAGTGGCATAGACCCGCGCTGGCCAGCTCGATAAGCGCCTCACCATCGCCGGGCGCCTCCAGCTCCATCTCGCGCACGTCGAGCGGGCGCGTTCGATCGTAGGGTCGCTCGGCCGGAGCGCGATCCAGGACAGCCGCGGTGGTCAGCACGCGATCATCTTCCCTCTCCCGCCGCGGCGGGAGAGGGCTAGGGTGAGGGAGCCTGGAGGTTGGGCGGGGCGGGGCGTCCGACCTCGTCCGAGAGCCCTCACCTAACCTCTCCCACCGCGGTGGGAGAGGGATTGACAGTGCCGGCCGGCTGCG
>DATGVV010000490.1:0-2148 GCA_035299885.1 Chloroflexota bacterium
AGCTGCCGGCCAGCGCCCGCATTGCCCCTAACAGCGCCGGCCTCACAGGCGGCATCGCCCTGTGGCGGGACTAGCCCTTGTCATGCCGAACGCAGTGAGACATCCGTCGCCCTGGCAGCGGATTCCTCGCTGGCGCTCGGAATGACAAAAAGCCACGCTACACAACGACGAGCTCTCGCGGAGCGTGGTTCAGGCGCTCGGGGCCATCCTCGTTCATGAGCACGATGTCCTCGATGCGCACCCCGCCCAGGCCGGTGAGGTAAATCCCGGGCTCGACGCTGAAGGCCACGCCAGGGCGCAGCTCGGTCTGATTTCCGGCAACGATGTAGGGCGCCTCGTGCACGTCCAGGCCAATGCCGTGCCCGAGGCGGTGGATGAACGCCGGGCCATAGCCGGCCTCGGCGATGTAGTCGCGGGCGAGGGCGTCGGCGGCCTGCGCCGGCATGCCGGGCCGCAGCTGCTCGACCGCGCGCTGCTGGGCCGCTTGCACCACCTCGTAGATGCGCCGCATCTCGGGCGGCGGATCGCCGGCGAAGATTGTCCGAGTGATGTCCGACGCGTAGCCAGCGTACACGCCACCGAAGTCCAGCACCAGGCAATCCCCTGCTTGGATCACCGTGTCGTCGGGCGCGTGATGCGGGAAAGCTGCATTGGGCCCGGCTGAGGCGATGGGCGAGAACGACACGCCTTCGCTGCCCTGCTCGGCGAACAGCCGCTCGACGTCGGCGGCAACTTCGCGCTCCTTGCGACCAACCGGTGAGCGCCTCGTGATCTCGGCCATGACCGCGTCGGCGATCTGGGCGGCGCGGCGCAGGCAGGCCTTCTCGAAGTCGTCCTTGTACAGGCGCATCTCGCTCAGCAGCTCCGCCGCGGACGCGAAGCGCGCCTTTGGGAGCTGCTCCTGAAACAGGAAGAGGAAGCTGGCCTGCAGCAACGGGTCGATGGCGATGGTGGCCCCATATGGTACGTTCAGCCACCGCCCAATAGCGCTGGCCATGCCCTCCTCGTCGCTCCAGGAGCGCACTGTGGAGATGGCGGACAGCTCGGCCATCTCATCGTGGTACAGCCGCGGGACCAGCATGGCCGGCTCGCCGTCGGCCGGGATCCAGGCGCCGAACAGGCGCTCGCTCGGCTTTTCGACGACGCCGCTGAGGTAGCGGAGATTGGTGGATTGACCCAGCCACATTCCATGCCAGCCACGGTTGTGGAGCAGCTGCCGGGCCCGGCTGAGGCGGGCGCTGATGGCGTTCTCGAGCTCTGAGGTCACTCGGTGGGAGGCGTCATTTGGCGGGCGGCTTGAAGGTGTCCGGCGCCTTGAGCTGGCGTTCCTGGACGGCCTGGTCGATGATGCGCGGGTCGTACTGACGGATCTTGCCTTGCACGGTCGAGCCGTACAGCTTGGCGGCGTCGCTAGCGGGGGCAAAGGTGCCTTGGATGAGCTGGATTTTCTGCCACCCGGCCTTGGCCACGTCCAGCATCACGTTGTCGATGCTGAACAAGGCGGCGCTGAACACCAGCCACACGCCCAACAGCGCCGCAATGGAAGCCCCTTGCTTGGCAGCCGCGGCGTGAGGCGGCGCTACCGGCGCATTGGGAGGGTCGGCCGCGGGCATGTCGTGCGGATCATAGCCAGCCCGTTGCTTCAGCGGCCAATTGGCTCATGGCGGGCGGTCCAGTCCTGAGGATCTCGGCGCCAGTCGAGAACCGCCTGCCGCTCCGCGTCCCCGAAGTAGCCGTGCTCGACCCCAACCTGCAGCAGCGTCTCAAGATCGGACAGCGGGTCGAACGCGATCCCGGCCGCCTCAAGCGCCGGCTGCTGGCGGCTGTAGGTGAAGATGGCCAAACAGCGGTCCGGGCGCAGCCCGTGCTCGCGCAGCGGGGCCGCAGCTTCCAGCACGGACTTGCCGGTGGTCACCAGATCCTCGATGACGGCCACGCGATCGCCGTTCTTCGCTGCGCCGACGATGCGGCCATCGTTGACGTAGATCAGCGGCTTGTGCAGGCGGTGCGCCAGCACGCTGGCGTGCGGGATGCCGGACGTGGCCACGCCGTCAATCACCTTATAGTCGAGCGTTTGGAGTCTGCGCTCCAGAGCATCGAGCACGTTCTGCCTTTGCTGGGGATAGGAGATCAGCAGCCGGCAGTCGG
>DATGVV010000491.1:0-1725 GCA_035299885.1 Chloroflexota bacterium
TGCATCGTGCTGCGCGATGGCCAGCCGGTGTGCAGCTGCCTGATGCTGGCGGTGGATGCCGGCGGGCATGACATCGTGACCATCGAGGGCCTGGCACACGGCGAGCAGCTCCACCCCGTGCAGCGCGCCTTCGTCGAGAAATGGGCCATCCAGTGCGGCTTCTGCACGCCGGGCATGGTGCTGTCCGCCGTGGCCTTGCTGCAGGACAATCCTCAGCCCACCGAGGACGACATCCGCGAGGCACTCGCCGGAAATCTGTGCCGCTGCACCGGCTACGCCAAGATCGTCGAGGCCGTGCAATACGCCGCTGAGCTGATGGGGAACCCTCTCCCTAGCCCTCTCCCACAGGGAGAGGGAACATGAGCGCCGTTGGTGCCCGCGTCCGGAAGCTCGACGCGGTCCTCAAGGTCAGTGGCCAGGAGAACTATCTGCCCAACCTGCGGCTGCCGGGCATGCTGCACGGCAAGATCCTGCGCAGCCGCCATCCGCACGCCGAGATCGTGCGCATCGACACCTCCAAGGCCGAGCAGCTGCCGGGCGTCGCCTGCGCGATCACCGCGGACGATACGCCTAAGCTGCCGATGGGCTACCAGAAGGACCATTACCCGCTGAAGTTCGGCAAGGTCTGCTCGCTGCGCGACGAGGTGGCGGCGGTGGCGGCCGAGACTGAGGACGCCGCTAGGGAGGCGCTCAGCTTAATTGAGGTCGAGTACCGCGAGCTGTCGCCCGTGTTCGACCTCGATTTCGCCATGAGTGGCAATGCCCCTCTGGTCCACGAAGACCGGCCGGGCAACGAGGTCGACGTCCACTACTTGTTCGAGCATGGCGACGTGGCCGCTGCCTTCGGCGAAGCCGACGTGGTCACCGACGACACCTTCGAGCTGCCGTTCGTGACCCACGCCGCCCTCGGGACGATGGCCTGCCTGGCCCAGTGGGACGCCGAGGGCCGGCTGACCATCTGGAGCACCACCCAGGTGCCCTACCTCTATCAGAGAGAGCTGGCCGAGATCCTGGGCATCGAAGGCGACCGCATTCGGGTCATCCAGCCAACCCTTGGCGGCGGCTTCGGCCGCGGCCTGGACGTGTACCCGATCGATCCGATCTGCGCCTTCCTGGCAAAGAAGGCCGGGCGGCCGGTGAAGATCGAGTTCGACCGCACCGAGGAGTTCATCGCCTGCCCCACGCGCCAGCCCTGTCGCTTCCACATCCGGGCAGCAGCCTCGAAGGACGGCAAGCTGCTCGCGCGCGACGCGATGGTGTACCTCGACAACGGCGCCTACGTCTCCTGGGGACCCACCACGCCCTACGTCATGATGGCCACCGTCACCGGCCTGTACCGGGTGCCAAACGTCCGCTTCGAGACCAAGATCGTGTACACCAACAACCCGTACAGCGGCGCGATGCGCGGCTATGGCAACCTGCAGGCGACGTTCGCGGTTGAGTCGTCGATGGACATCCTGGCTGCCAAGCTCGGCCTGGACCCCCTGGAGTTCCGGCTGCGCAACGCCAACCAGCCCGGCGACGTCACGCCCCAAGAGATGCGCATCACTACCTGCGGCCTCACCGAGTGCCTGCAGCGGGCGGCGGTAGAAGCAGGCTGGGGAAACCCTCACCCTAGCCCTCTCCCAGCGGGAGAGGGAACCCTCCCTCGGCCATCCCAGCCACCTGGCCCGCCCCGCAACATCCGCCGCGGGTTGGGTATGGCCTCCCTGTTCCACGTCGGCG
>DATGVV010000492.1:0-2997 GCA_035299885.1 Chloroflexota bacterium
CGGCCACCATCGTCCGCGAGCGGCGCTTGGAGCAGCCGGCGCTGGCCGAGCGCGAGCCCGCGCTCGATCCCGGCCGCTAGCGCCCCGGCGCCAGCTTACTTCGTCGCTTTCGCCTTGTTCTCTTTGGGCGGCAGGGCCGCAATGGCCTCGAACGATTGCTCCAGCCAGCCCGCCAGCGCCGGTTTGTCCTCGAGCAGCGCCTGTGGCGCCACGGCGTAGCCTTTCATGGGCCGGCCCGGCATGGGCTCGAACGGGCGCGCGCCGTCCAGCGTCAGGAACTGTCGCAGCTGCGGCTCCGGCAGGCGCAGCACCAGGTCCGATTGGTGCAGCCCGGCGAACATGTTGCCGTTGACGAACGCCGCCGGATAGCCGAACATCTTGCGCCGTTCCACGCCGGGCGCGCGCGGCGCTATCTCATCGAACAGCTCGACCAGCTCTGGCGGCGACTTGGTCCACTGCATGGGCATCAGCCGGCCGCCCCCTCGGCTTTGGCGGCCAGGCCGTGCAGGATGGGATCGAACGACTGCGCGATCTTGGCGCCCATCATGGCCGAGAACAGCCCGCCCAGCGGGCCAGACATGGAAATGCTCTGGCTGAGTCGGCTGCCGTCATCGCGCGGCGTGATCTCGCACCGGAAGTGGAACTTGGTGCCCGGCATGGCGGGCGTCTCCAGCTGGAACGAGCGGCCCTGGTTGACCTCCTCGAAGCGAATCGGGTGCGTGCCGCCGCGCTTGGTGCGCATGCTGCCGGTGGTGCCCACGGCCAGCGGCCCGTCCAGCTTCACGAATTCGACGTCGGGGTTCCATTCGGACCAGGTCTCCGGCTGAGACCAGATGCGCCACACCGCCTCCGGCGCGGCCGAGGTGTCGTGCGTGCAGGTATGCGCCATATTCATTCCCTCCCTGAAGGCATGTCGGTCACGGTTACCTCCAGCCGTTTGATCGTTCCGCCCTCGATGGTATACAGGTCGAAGCCGCGCATCGGGCCGGGGAACATCGGCATGCTGCACGTCCATTCCGAGCGCAGGCGGCCGGCGTCGAAATCCAGCCGGTCCAGCGTGAGCCGCACGCCCTCGCGCAGGGGGCCGTTGAGCGACTCCGTGAAGAAGGCCCGGATGGCCGGCTTGCCGCGGTGCGCGCTGGGCCGCCCATTCCCGCTGAAGGGCTCGATGTACTCGCCGTCCTCAGCGAACAGCGAGACCATCTCCTCCAGCCCCTCGGGACCGGCCTGCATGGCTTTGAAATACTGCTCGACCAGCTGGCGGCCGGCGGGATCAGGGGGCGTCGACATAGCGGCGGATGCTCCTGTTCAGCATGGTAAGGTTGCCAGCCGGATGGCCGACAGTGCGCCGGCGTTGGATGCCGCTGCCCTGCGCCAGGTGCGGCGCCTGGTCAGCGCCGTGCAGGGCGCCAAGGCTCGGGGCGTGCCCCGGGCCGAGCTGCTGCGCTTGGCGGCGGATATCGGCCAGACGGCCGGGCTGACGATTGATTTCGAGGCTGCCCGCGAGCTCGGCCAGCCGCTGGTCGTGCTGCGCCTGGCGGTCCGGTCCCGGCCGGCGGCGTGCCTGGCCAAGCTGTCGCCCCGCGAGCGGGAGGTGGCCGAGCTGATTGCCGAGGGCCTGAGCAACAAGGACATTGCCCGGCGGCTGTGCATCTCCCCGGCCACGGTCAAGGACCACGTGCACCGCATCCTCGTTAAGACCGGGCTGCCCAGCCGGTTGGCGGTCATGGCGGCATGCATCGTCGGAGATCAGCCTAGCGGCCAATGATGCCAGCGGCAATCCATCTTTGGATGGGATCGCGCCGCTGACGCTCGCCGCCTGCTATCCTGCCGCTGCATGGGCGATGAGACGGCCGCCAACTACCATCTGACGCTGCGCGAGTGGCCCGAGAGCGAACGGCCCCGCGAGCGGCTCATCGCCCACGGCCCGTCCTACCTGTCGAACGCCGAGCTGCTGGCCATCGTGCTGCGCACCGGCACGGCCGGCAAGACCGTGCTCAGCATGGCCGAGAACCTGCTGGCCGGCCAAGGTGGGCTGGCCGGGCTGCGCCGCGCCTCGGTCCAGGAGCTGGTCGCTCGCCAGCTTGGCTTGGGGCCGGCCAAAGCCGCCCAGCTGAAAGCCGCCCTGGAGCTGGGCCACCGCTTGTCGGTGGCGGACCAGCAGCCGCTGCACGTGGGCGGCGCCGAGGACGTGGCCGGGCTGCTGATGCTGCAGATGGCCGACCTGGAGCAGGAGCAGCTGCGGCTGGTGCTGCTCAACGCCAAGAACGACGTCATCAGCTGGCCGGTGGTCTACACCGGCGGCCTGCGCACGGCCGTGGTCCGCGCCGGCGAGGTGTTCAAAGAGCCCATCCGCCAGAACGCCTCGGCCATCATCGTGGTCCACAACCATCCCTCGGGCGATCCCACGCCCTCGCCCGAGGACGTCAACCTCACGCACCAGCTGGTCCAGCTCGGCAAACAGCTGGACATCGACGTGATCGATCACCTGATCATCGGCCGCGGCCGATGGGTCAGCCTGCGCTCCAAAGGATTGGGCTTCCCCAACGGGCGCAAGTGAGCATCAGCCAGCCCGACGGCTCCGCAGACGTAGGCAGGGACTGACGACTCACGCCTGAAACACTGACGCTTACCTCAGCGCTGCGTCGTAGAAGCGCAGGTAATCGTCCAGGTGGGCGCTCCAGTAGGTCACGCTGTGGTCGCCCGGCCACTCGCGCCACAGGTGCGGCACGCCGTCCTCCAGCAGCTGCCGGTGCAGCGCCTCGGCCCGATCCTGCGCTTCATCGAGTGGCGTTGGGATCTCCAGCCGCTGGGCGAGCGCGACGCGAAAGCGAACAACCTGCTGAACGCCTTTGACTTCAGCTACAGACCGTAAGACTGACGCCGATGGCCTAACATCTTCTCCGTGACCAAGGTCCTGCACATCACCCCGGAGCGCTGCACCGGCTGCTTGCGCTGCGAGCTGGCCTGCTCGCAGATGCAGACCGGCGGCAGCTT
>DATGVV010000493.1:0-2020 GCA_035299885.1 Chloroflexota bacterium
AGCAGCCGCTGCCGGCCTGGCGCATGTGGGTCAGGCTCTTCCGCCTGATCCGGCCGTGGCTGGGCCAGCTGCTTGCCACTCTTACGTTGGGCGTGTGCAACGCGCTGTCCAATATGGCTCTGGCGGTGATCGGCGCCGTGATCGTGGCTCACGTGGCGACCGGACGGTCGGTGGGCCTCCTGTTGTGGGGGCTGGGAGGTATGGCCCTGGCGGCTGGCCTGCTGCGCTGGTTCGACTCTTGGCTCGCCCACGATCTCGCTTACCGTCTCCTCGGGTCGCTCCGAGTTCGTCTCTACCGGATCCTGGATCCGCTGGCCCCCGCCTACCTGCTGAAGCGCCGCTCGGGGGATCTGGTCAGCGCCGCCATGAGTGACATAGAGACCATCGAGCTGTTCTACGCCCACACCATCTCCCCCGGCTTCGTGGCGGTAGTGGTGCCGACCGGCATTCTCGTAGCCTTGGGCATGGTGTCCTGGCCGCTCGCCGTTGCCTTGCTGCCGTTCGTGATCGCCGTTGCGCTCACCCCTTTGATCGCGAGCAAGCGCATGGAGTTCTTAGGTCAGCGCGTGCGCGATCTCACCGGCGAGGTGAACGCTCACGTGGTTGACAGCATTCAGGGGCTGCGCACGATTGTGGCCTTCAACCATGGCCAGCGGCGCGCCGCTGAGATTCAGCGCGATGCGTCGAGGTTAGGCGCCGCCAAGCAGAGCTTCACGCGCTGGCAATCATTCCAAGCCGCGTTGGTGGACAGTCTGATCGGCCTGGGGAGCGTGGCGGTGCTGACGATGGGCGCCCGGCTGGTGTCGCAGGGACATATGGGTCGCTACGATTTGCCCCTGGCCACCGTGCTGGCCATGTCGTCATTTCTTCCGGTGGTGACCATCGTGACGGTGGCGCGGGAGCTGATGCAGACGCTGGCTTCCGGACGGCGCTACTTCGCCATCGAGGACGAGCCCGTCCCGGTTGAAGATGGGCCGGGGGTGTCGATCTCCGCGGAAGGCGATACCCGCGGCCTGCCGTTGGCCTTCACGTCGGTGACGTTCCGCTACAACCCCGGCCAGCAGCCGGCGCTGTACGGCGTATCGTTCGAGGTCCCGGCTGGCGGCACGGTGGCCTTAGTAGGTCGCTCTGGCGCGGGCAAGACAACAGCCGCCAACCTGCTGCTGCGCTTCTGGGACCCGCAGGACGGCGACATCCGTATCGGTGGGCGGAACATCAGCGATTTCAAGCTGGATGAGCTGCGCCGCTTGATTGCGCTTGTGGGACAGGACACCTACCTGTTCCACACTTCCCTGCGAGATAACATCCGCCTCGGCCGGCCGGATGCCAGTGGTGAGGACGTGCTGCGCGCTGCCAGGGGGGCGAACGTCGACGAGTTCGCCATGACCCTGCCGGACGGCTACGACACGTTCGTCGGTGAGCGCGGCCTGCAGCTCTCAGGCGGGCAGCGGCAGCGGGTGTCGATCGCGCGGGCCATCTTGAAGGATGCGCCCATCCTGGTGCTGGATGAGGCCACCTCGCACCTCGACGCGTTGAACGAGGGTGAAGTGCATCAGGCCCTGACGCGGCTGATGGCAGGCCGCACCACCCTGGTAATAGCCCATCGCCTGTCGACCATCCGAAACGCCGATCGGATCGTCGTCCTGGATGAAGGCCGCGCGCTGGAGCAGGGCACGCATGCTGAGCTGCTGGCCAAGGATGGCCTGTACTCGCACCTGATTGCCTCTCAACTCATGTCCGCGGCAAGGGAGACTAAGACTGCCGTCGGCGCGACGGCCTAGAAGGAGCAGCCAATGACGCTTAAGGACAAGGTGGTGGTAGTGACGGGAGCAGCGCGGGGCATTGGCCGCTCGCTCGTCGAGGGTTTCTTGCGGGAAGGCGCCAGGATCGCGGCTGTCGATCTCTCCTGGCAGCCAAGCGGCGTGTCGAATGACCGGGACGGCGCTTGGATGGACGCCATGCAGTCGCGTGAGGACGTTCTGTGCCTGACCGCCGATATCACCAATGAGGCTCAGATCAG
>DATGVV010000494.1:0-3162 GCA_035299885.1 Chloroflexota bacterium
AGGTACAGCTGCAGATCGATCATGTGGTGGACGGCATCCACCAAACGGGCGCGCCGCAGTGTGTCGCCCCGCCGCCGGGGGATCGCGATCTTGGTTGCGATCAGGGGCGTGGAGGCCCGTGTGCCCCCTATCCGGGCCATCAGGGCCACTATACAAAACAAGGAGCCGCACGGCCAGCAGCTCGGACGTTACTCCTATACTCCGCCTGAGCCCATGAAGCACCTGGAGTACGACGAGGTCAAACGCTCGATCTGCGCGTTTGATTGCCCGGATGCGTGCGGCCTGGTCGGCTACGTCAAGGACGGGCAGCTGGTGGGCGTCGGAGGCGATCCGGAGCACCCGGTGACGCGCGGGCACATCTGCGCCAAAGTCGCCTTCGATCAGCACCGCGTGCACGGGCCTGCCCGGTTGCGGGAGCCGTTGCGGCGCACTGGCCCGAAGGGCAGCGGCGAGTTCGAGCCCATCAGCTGGGACGCGGCCATCGAGATCATCGCGGCCAGCTTGAAGCGAGTGAAGGAGCAGTACGGCGGCGAAGCGATCCTGCCCTACAGCTATGCCGGCACGATGGGCATCGTCAACTACAACATCGGCCACCGCTTCTTTTACAAGCTGGGGGCGTCGCAGCTGCGGCGCAGCATCTGTTCGGCGGCGGGCAATGCCGGCTATATGTACAGCAACGGGCCGAATCGGGGTATCGATCCCGAGGAGACCGTCGATTCCAAGTACATCATTGCCTGGGGCGCGAACCTGGTAAGCGCCAACGTGCACCAGATGGCGCTGGTGCAGGAAGCGCGCCGCAACGGCGCCAAGTTCGTGGTCATCGACGTGCATCGCAACAAGACGGGCGATGCCGCCGACTGGTTCATCCCCATTCGCCCTGGCAGCGACGCCGCGCTGGCGCTGGGGCTGATGCACGTGATCGTGGCTGAGGACCTGCACGATCGAGAGTGGATCGCCCAGCACACCAGCGGCTTCGATCAGCTGCAGGAGCGGCTGCCGCAGTTCCCGCCCGAGCGCGTGGCGGACATCACCGGCGTGCCGGCCGAGGACATCAAGCGGCTGGCGCGCGAGTACGCCACCACGCATCCGTCCTTCGTCCGCATCGGCAATGGCATCCAGCACCACGACAACGGCGGCATGTGCGTGCGCAACATCGCCTGCCTGCCGGCGCTGGTAGGCGCCTGGCGTCACCGTGGCGGCGGAGCCATGAAGAGCAACCGCGGCTACTCGGCCATGAACGAAGCGGCGCTGCAGCGGCCCGATCTCATGGAGCGGCCCACGCGAATCATCAACATGAACCAGCTTGGGCAGGCTCTCACGGAAACCAGCGATCCGCCGGTGATGGCCATGTACGTCTACAACAGCAACCCGGCGGCTGTGGCTCCAAGCCAGGAGAAGGTGATGCGCGGCTTGCAGCGCGAGGACCTGTTCCTGGCCGTGCACGACATCGTGCTGACGGACACGGCCCGCTACGCCGACATCGTGCTGCCGGCAACGACGCACTGGGAGCACCAGGACCTGTACGACTCCTATTGGCACCTGTACATGGGCGTGGCGGATCCGGCCATCGAGCGCGTGGGCCAGGCCAAGCCGAACATTGAGGTGTTTCAGCTGCTGGCCCGGGCCATGGGCCTCGAGGACGACTGCTTCCGCGAATCCAGCGAGGACGTCATCCGAGCGGCGCTGAACAACGCCGCCAACGAGTGCCTGGCTGGCGTGACCTTCGATCGGCTGCGCGAGGAGCCCTATGTCCGCGTTGCCCCGCCCCAAAAGCACCAGCCGTTCACGCAGTTCTACTCCGAGACGATGGCCCAGCACGGCCACGATCCTTTGCCGGCCTGGACGCCGCTGCCTGAAGCGGGTGATGGCCTGTGGCTGGTGACGCCGCCGAACCACTACTTCCTCAATTCGACGCTGGCCGGCGTGGACGAGCTGGCGGCCCTCGAACGCCGGCCAGAGCTCCAAATCAGCCGGGCCGACGCCCAGGCCCGCGGTATTGCCGAGGGCGATCTGGTGCGCTGCTCGAACGCGCGAGGCTCGGTGGATCTGTACGCGCGGATCACGGATGCGGTCCAGCCAGGCGTGGCGGTGAGCCAAGGCGTGTGGTGGGCCAGCAAGTCGCCCGGCGGCCGAGGCGTGAACGCCACCACACCGGATCGCATCGCCGACATGGCCGGCGGCGCGGTGTTCTTCTCCAATAAGGTAGAGGTCGAGCGCGTCTAGCACGTCTGTTCTGCTATAGTCCTCGCGATGCAGGCGGCCGCCGTGGCACGAGCCGAAGCCGAGGGCCGCCTGGCCGCCTCGCCATTCGTGAAATGGGCCGGCGGCAAAGGCCAGCTGCTCAGCCAGCTGGAGCCGTTCTTTCCACCTCCCGGGAGCTACCGCCGCTACTTCGAGCCGTTCCTCGGCGGCGGCGCGGTGTTCTTCCATCTGCAGCCGCCGCGCGCAGTTCTATCGGACCTGAACGACGAGCTGATCAACGCCTACGAGGTCATCCGCGATAACCTGGACGAGCTGCTGGACAGCATGCGCAAGCACAAGGACGATACCCAGTACTTCTACTGGGTACGCGCGCTGGCGCCCGACCAGCTGAACCCGGTCCGCCGCGCGTCACGGTTCATCTTCCTGAACAAGCGCTGCTACAACGGGCTGTACCGGGTGAACAGCAAGGGGCTCTTCAACGTGCCGGTGGGGCGTTACAAGAACCCGCCGCGCATCTTCGACGAGGCCAACCTGCGCAACATCTCGCGCCTGCTCCAGCCGGCGGAGCTGCGGGTGGCCTCGTATGAGCTGGCGCTGGCGCGCGCCGGCGCGGGCGACTTCGTGTACCTGGACCCGCCCTACCAGCCACTGAGCGCCACGGCCAATTTCACCCGCTACACCAGGGCATCGTTCGACGAGGCCGACCAGGCGCGCCTGGCGCAGGTGCTTCAGGAGCTCGACGCGCGCGGCGCCAAGTTCCTGCTGAACAACCACGACACCCGCCAGCTGCGGCGCATGTACAACGGCTTCCATATAGAGAAGGCCACCGCCAATCGCATGATCAACAGCCGCGCCGATCGCCGCCGGGGCGTGGCAGAGCTGATCGTCACCAATTACGAGCCGGAGCCCGATGCCCGGTAGGGCCTACGCCGTCACGACCGGCCAGGGACTGGTGGAGCG
>DATGVV010000495.1:0-1740 GCA_035299885.1 Chloroflexota bacterium
ACCTCACGCGTGCCGCTGGCCACGTCCACCTTCTCGATGGTCAGCGTGTCGCCCGTGTACTGCTTGGCCTGGTCGAAGATCGGGATGTCGTGGGCAAAGTAGATGCTTTTGCCATCGGCCGACCACACCGGGTTCTCGGCACGCTCGCCCGGCTGCTTGAAGGGCACCAGCATGCGATGATCGCTGCCGTCCTCTTTAATCAGGTGGATTTCGGCGCCGCCGAAGTCCTGCCCGTTGGGCGTTAGGTGGTGCGAGTAGGCCAGCAGCGCGCCGTCCGGAGAGAAAGCGGGGTTATTGGCGAAAGTGCCCGGCGCCTGGTGCGTCACCTGGCCGGCGTCGAACCCGTCCGGCCGGATCAGCAGCAGGTTGTCGCCCCGCTCGATGACCAACGTCCCAGAGCCACTCGCCGCCGGTCGGGCCGTAGGTTGGCCCCCGCCGCAGGCGACGAGCGCCAGAGCCAATGCCAGCGCTGTCCAGCGCACAGGCATCGCCAGAAGTGAAGCGGCCTGCTCCTTATTTGCCTCCGACCTCGCGGTAATACTCCTCAATCGAGCCGGGAATGGCATCTGCCGTGGGCGCGGGATAGTCCTTGTACGGGCCGAGATCGATTTCCTTCTTGATGTCTTCGACCGTCTTGCCCTTGTCGGCCAGCGTCTTCACCTGATTTCGCATGTACGTGAAGTACGTCGACAGGTTCTGCATCACCTCTTTGCTGTCGGCAGCACTGGTGGTGATGGCGCCGTGGCCGGTGACGACCGCGTTCGGCGCCATGCCAATCATGCGGTCCAAGATCTTCTGCCAGTTGATGGAATCCCCGCGCGTCGCCGTGGCGTGTCCCTTGTTAAAGGTCAGGTCCGCGCTGAACATGACCTTCTGCTCGGGCATCCAGGCGATGGCGTCACCAATGGTGTGGCCTTTGCCCATGTATATGAGGTGCGCCTCGCGCCCTTTGCCGAGGTTCAGCACCTGCTCGTCCGCAAAGGTCACATCCGGGGGAGTGGGCGTGGACCGGTTCAGATATACTTGGCGGCCGGCCGGCGTGTTGAGTTGAGCCCGCAGCATGTCGGGCCACAACGCCTCGTAGTCCTCCTTCATCTTCACCGATCCATAGATCGTGGCGCCCATCTTCTTGAAATCGGGGTTGCAGCCCACATCGTCACTCGCGGTGTGGCCGTTCACGTGCCATTTGATCGGTTTATCGGTGACCGACCTGATGGCGGCGAAGCGCAGGTCCCACGAATCGGCGGGATTACAGGCGAACGTCATGACCCCATCGTCTCCGACCACGAAGCCCGTGTTCATGCCGTATTTCACCGCTTGGATGCCGTAGATGCCCTCGCCCAGCTTCACAACGTCGAGCTTGGCTGGGAGAGCGGCGGCTTGTGCGGAGCCCGAAGCAGCAGGCTTGGCCTCAGCTGAAGCCGAGGGCTTCGCCGATGCCGATGCTGCGGGCTTTGCCGCCGCTGATGCCGACGCTGCGAGCGAGGCAGGCTGCGCCGCCGAGGCGGCCGGTTTGGACGCCGTGGGCGTGGAGGCTGGAGCCGGGCTGGCCGGCGCGCTCGTGCTGCCGCAGGCGGCCAGGAGTGCGGCGCCTGCGCACAGCGCGGCCACGCGCGAATGGACAGCCAAGAGAGACTGAGGTGACTTCATGAGGCTCCTTCGCCGAACGAATTCAGCGGCGAAGCGGAGCAGCTCCACGTCGCCAGCTTGCCTGGCACTATAGACGGACGCGGGTTACGC
>DATGVV010000496.1:0-2232 GCA_035299885.1 Chloroflexota bacterium
TGATCGGCCGGAAAGGTATTGAGGCCCCGAACAACTGCTGTCCATTGGCGGTAGGTGAGAAAGCTCAAGACACTGGGCACGATGATGGGGTTGTCAATTGTGCCCTTGGGCACATCCGGCTGCCCGAGGATCACGATGCCCGCGCCACTTTCTGTCTGGAACAGACCCTCCATCGCGGCCAGCTTGGTGGGTTGATATTTCGTGACCTGTGTCCCTTCCAAATCGCCGCTAGGGTAGAGTTGGAAGACGCTGGCAATCAAACCCACGATCACACCTAGCGTCACGAACAGGCGACCATAGTCGATGTCGCGCCTCGCCAGCAGGTAATAGGCTCCCAGCCCGGTCATCATGAACGCAGCGGTCACAACGGCCCCGCTCATTGTGTGCAGGTACTGCGGCAAAATCCAGGAATTGGTCATCACCTCAAGCCAGTTGGAGATGTTGAGGCGGCCATTGGCGACCGTGTAGCCCACGGGGTGCTGCATCCAGGCGTTTGAAGCGATGATGAACGCGCCCGACGCCCACGTGCCCAGCCAGACCATGATCGTCGCGAACAGGTGCAATTTCTGGCCGAATGCCTGCTCTCCGAAAAGAAACAGACCCAGGAAGGCCGACTCCAGGAAGAAGGCGAACGCACCCTCCATCGCCAGTGTCTGGCCGATAATGCCGCCCGCGTAGGAAGAGAACAGCGCCCAGTTGGTGCCGAACTGGAACTCCATCGGGATGCCGGTAACCACGCCAATGACGAAGGTAATGGCGAAAATCTTGCCCCAGAAATGCACGGCAGTATTGTAGCGCTCTTCCTTGCGCGCCAGGTAGAGGACCTTGAGGATCACCAGCAGCAGCGCCAGCCCCATCGTGAATTGCGGGAACAAGTAATGATACCCTATCGTAAAAGCGAATTGTAACCGTGAAAATATCGTCGATGTATTCATATAAATTAACTCTTTCGGCTATTTCAAGAGAAGATCAGCACTCCCTGCTGTACGTCAAACAGTTGACGATAGAGCCCCTCCACGGCGAGCAACTCGTCATGGGTGCCACGTTCGACAATGCTTCCATGATCCAGCACGAGGATCTCATCTATGCGCTCCATCCCCAGCAAGCGATGGGTAATTTGCAGGACGGTACGGTCCCACGTGAGTTCATCCAGTGCATCCAACAGCGCTCGCTCGGTTAAAGGATCGAGGTTGGCAGTGACTTCGTCAAGGATGAGGATGGGCGCGTTTTTCAGCAAGGCGCGTGCAATCGCCACGCGCTGCCGCTCGCCGCCGGATAGTTGCAGCCCCTGCTCCCCGACGCGGGTTTTGAGTCCCTGGGGCAACTGGCGCACAAACTCGGTGAGCTGCGCCTGTTCAACTGCCGCCTCGATCTCCGCCTCGCTCGCTTCAGGTCTCGCCAGCAGCAGATTGGCGCGCAGCGAGTCGTTGAAGAGATAGGTATCCTGGTCGACGACGCTGACTAGGTCGCGCAGATCATGCAGGCTGAGGCTGCGGATGTCCAGCCCGTTCAGGCGAACAATGCCGCTCACCGGGTTCCAGAAGCGCAGTGCGAGACGGACCAGCGTGCTTTTGCCCGCGCCGCTGGGGCCGACAACCGCCACCCGGCTGCCGGGGCGCAGGTCGAAGCTGATGTCGCTGAGCACCTCCCGCTCGCCCCGGCGGTAGGTGAAATCAACATGCTCGAATGACAGGCCGAAGCCGCCTGAACCGTCAGGATCAGCCGGAATGGGCTGCGGCGCTGCGCTCTCGACGACCGGAGGCGGCGCATCGGCCACGGCGAAGACGCGCCCTGCTGCGGCCAGCGAATGCCCCAATCCCTGGAAAGCCAGGGCAAGCGGCTGCACCGCCTCGAAGCTTGCCAGGGCCAGCAGGCCGATCACGCCCAGGTAGACGCCGTCGATGTAGCGCGCCGCCACCAGGGGGATCGCCAGGATCACGAGCGCCCACATGGCGGTGGTCATCAGCAGGTCGCTCAGCGCGACCTGCAACCCGGTGATCGAGGCTATGCGGCGCTGCACGCGGCCAAGCGCTCGATTGCAGGCAGCCAGGCTCTCGATCTGGGTACGGCTGCGTCCGAGAGCCAGCACGTCGCGGATGCCTTGCAAACCATCGATCACCTGCGTGTTGAGTTCGGCGCGTGCTGTAACCCGCTGTTCGCCCAGACCACGCGAGAGCCACGCTGCCAGGAAGGGCACGCCAAGCCCGGCGGCGGCCAGAAAAGCGAGCGCAG
>DATGVV010000497.1:0-4553 GCA_035299885.1 Chloroflexota bacterium
TCGTTTGGCGGCACCTACCCAGCGGCGCTGGAGGGCGCGATCGTCACCGGGCCGCACCAGTCCAACCCGATGCCCGGCAACCAGTTCGACGAGCAGTACTTCAAGGCGTTCGCCGAAATGGCCAAGAAGGACAGCCAGGCGGCCAACGTGCTGGGCGGACCCGATAAGGCGACTCCGGGCGTGACCCTCGGCTACCAGGTGTACGCGGCGATGTCGGCCCTGAAGCTGGCCATGCGCGCTTCAGGCTTCACTGGCAAGGCCGACACCAACAAGCTGATCGCCAGCTTCGAGACCTTGACTGCGCCGCAGAGCCTGGAGTTTCCGTCCGGGCCGATGATCATGAACAAAGCCGACCACCAGGGCCGGCTGCCGCTGTTCATTCAGAAGATCACGGGCCAGCGCGAGGAGATCATCCAGACCATCCCGGCCGACCAGGTACCGCTGATCGGCAGCTGCCAGATTTCGGGCTAGCTCTTTCGGAAGAAGCCGCTGTCCTCGAGCTCTTTGACGAGGCTCATGTCGACGAAGTCTTCGGGCTGGTGGCCAGCGGCTCCTCCGGTGTTGTCCAGGATCTCCTGGATGCCGGCCAGCGTCGGGTAGGGCGGCTCGGCCACCGTCGAGGCGTTCACTTCCCAGGCCTTCTTCACGATTTCCAGGTCGTCGGTGGTCTTGAGGTATTTGGCCAGGACCGACTGCGCGAAGTCCGGATCGCTCTTGAAGCGCCGCATGCCGTCGATCTCCGCCTTCAGGAACCGCAGCGCCACCGCGCGCTGCGACTTCAAGTAAGGACGCGAAGCCACCAGGCCGACTGATTGGTAGGGCAGTTTGAGCGCGGTGACGTTCAGGAGCTCGATGGCCCCCTGGCGGGCCGCCTCGAAGTAACTGGGCAGGCCCAGCAGGATGGCCTGCACCTGCTTGGACTTGAGCGCTGCCATCTGTCCGGCCGGGTCCTTGGCGGCGATGACCTGCACGTCGCTGCCCGGCTTAAGTCCGTTCTGATTCAGCACCTTGGTGAGCATGAAGTTGTCGGCGCTTTCGAAGTTGCTGATGGCCACGGTCTTGCCCTTGAGGTCGGCAATCGACTTCACGCTCGGGTCGGCCATGAGGCGGAAGTCGGCGGTGTTGAAGAAGCCGGCGAAGATGGCCAGGTCGCCGCCCTGTTTCACTGCCGCCACCGGCGAAGGACCGCCCATCTGAGCCACGTCCAGGCTGCCGCCCAGCATGGCCGACACCGCCGTGGCGCTGCCCTGGATATAGGTCAGCTCGGCGTCCAGGCCGTACTTGGGGAAGATTTCGGCCTCCTTGGCCATCCACGCTGGCGCCTGGTTGCTGCTGGGCTGGACGTAGGCCACGCGGATGTGCTCCATCTGGCTTGGAGCCGGCGCCGGCTGGGCCGCGCCGCAGGCGGCCAGGACTAGGCAGGCCGCCGCCAACAGGAGCCGCTGGAGCACGGCAGGCAT
The DNA here is from genome assembly GCA_035299885.1 of Chloroflexota bacterium. Lineage (GTDB taxonomy): Bacteria > Chloroflexota > JAJPGV01 > JAJPGV01 > JAJPGV01 > DATGVV01. The sequence goes on from DATGVV010000497.1 coordinate 1,461, forward strand.
AGTACCAGCAGCGCGTCTGTAACATAATACCGAGCTGCTTGGTATTCTCTATGCACACATGCCCAAGCCGATCCGCGTCCAGAGTGACAGCAACGCCCACGATCGCCCCTGGCGAGTGGCCGTCGAGCGGGGCTTCTTCGCCCAGGAAGGTCTCGAGGTCGAATACCACGAGGACAACCCCAAAGGCGTCGAGGGCCGCTGCGAGGAGTTCTCTGAGCGCTGGAAGGAGTCGCAGCTGCGCGATGGCGCGCTCGAGGTTTACCCCGTCTGTGAGTGGGGCGCCATCGAGCGCGTGAAGACGCTTGGCAAGGGCAAGATCATCGGCCTGGATACCACCGTCCGGACCGGCGCCATCATGGTGCGCTCCGATTCGAAGATCCAGAGCGTGGCCGAGTTGGCCAATGTGCCTATCGCTGTCACCTGGCACGCGGGCACTTTCTACGCCGCCATCGAGTGCCTGGAAGCAGCGGGCGTGCCGTTCGACTACATCAAGCTGGTGCACGCCAACGATCGGCTGGAGGCGCTGCTGAGCGGGCACACCCAGGCCGCGGCGCTCATGGAGCCGCTGGTCAGCCGCGGGGCCGAGGCCGGAGCCCGCAAGATCGCCGACCTGCGCTGGCGCGGCGGCATCGTAGCCAACGAGGACCTGGACGACGAGACCGTGGGCAAGATCCTTCGCGCCCTCAATCGGGCTGTGGCCTGGCTCCAGGAGAACGAGGACCGCTCCCGCCAGGAGCTACTGCGCGACCTCAAGCCGGAGCTGCGCCGCGGTGGCCTGCTGCCGGAGCTGGTTGGGGCGCAGAGCTACGACGCCGCCACTTTCGAGCACACCGCCGAGTGGATGGTCGAGCGCGGGTTCCTTCCCGAAGTCCCTGAGTACGAAGAGGTAGTCCGCCCCGGCAAGTAGCGCGCCCTTTGTCATCCTGAGCGCAGCGAAGGACCTTCTCCGTCTGTCAGTTTGGCTGAGTAGTTCTTCGTCGCTTCGCTTTGAACGAGGAAGGTCCTTCGTCGCCGCGGCTCCTCAGGATGACATTCCCTGTATAAATACGCGCGATGGCTATCGATGTGATCGGCGTTTCCTTGCCGCGCGTTGAGGGACGCGAAAAAGTCACCGGCACCGCCGGCTACGCCGCCGACGTGGTCCTGCCCGGCATGCTGTGGGGCAAGATCCTCCGCAGCACCGAGCCCCACGCCCGCCTCAAGCGAGTTGATGGCTCCAAGGCTCGCGCCTTGCCAGGCGTTCGCGCGGTCCTCACCGGCGCCGAACTCGGCGGCCTGCTGACCGGCTCGCGCCAGCGCGACGTACCCGTCCTGTGCGCCGAGCGCGTGCGCTTTATCGGCGATGCCGTGGCCGCCGTCGCGGCCGATGATCCGGAGACTGCCGACGAAGCAGTGAGCCTCATCGAGGTCGAGTACGAGCCGCTGCCGTCGGTGTTCGACCCGGTTGAAGCGTTGCGCCCCGGCGCGCCGCTGCTGCACGAGCATGCGGCCTCATATGCCGGCCGGCCGGAGATGCCGGACGAGCCCAACCTGCAGTCGGTGGCCACCTTCGGTCGAGGTGATGTAGAGCAGGGCTTCCGCGAGTCCGATCGGGTGTTCGACCACACCTTCGAGGTCGGACGCGTCCACCAGGGGTACATCGAGCCGCGCGCCTGCGCTGTGCAAATCGAGCGGGACGGCAGCGTCCACGTGTGGTCCAGCTGCAAGGTGCCCTACCGGCTGCGACGGCTGATGGCGGATTTGTTCGGGCTTCCGGCCGATGGCGTGGTGGTCGAGCGCTGCAGCATCGGCGGCGACTTCGGCGCCAAGGGCGAGGTAGGTCACGAGCCCATCGCCTATCTGTTGGCGAAGGCCAGCGGACGGCCGGTCAAGATCGTGCGCACGTACATCGAGGAGCTGCAGGCCGCCGCGCCGCGCCATGGCTGCATGATCCGCGTGCGGACCGGAGTGAAGCGCGACGGCGCGATCCTCGTGCGCGAGATGGTCATCACTATGGACGGCGGCGCCTACGCCGGCCACAAGTACAACCCGCAGCTCATCCTGCCTTCGGTGAACCGCGGACTGGGGCCGTACAAGATGGTCCACAGTCGCATAGAGGCCCGCTGGGCCTACACCAACAACGTGCCCGGCGGCATAGCCCGCGCGCCGGGCCAGCCGCAGGCCGTCTTTGCCGGCGAATCGCAGATGGAGATCATTGCCCGCGAGCTGGGCATAGATCCGATCGACTTCCGGCTGCGCAACATCGTAGGCGACGGCGACGAATGGCCTACGGGTTCCGGCCGCAAGGGCGTGATGGGTCGCAAGACGCTGGAGCTGGCCCGCCAGGCATCCGGTTGGGACGCGCTGCTGGCGCCCAATCGAGGCCGCGGCCTGGCCATCACCGAGCGCGGCATTGGCAGCGGCGCTTCGGGGCTGATCGTGACGCTGCACACCGACGGCCACGTCTCCGCCCTCAGCGGCGTGCCCGACATCGGCTGTGGCGCGTTCACCGTGCTGCGCCAGGTGTTGGCCGATCAGCTTCACGTGCCACTCGAAACGGTCACCGTCTATGGCGGCAATACGGCCCAGGCATTGAACGATGCCGGCACGGGCGGCAGCAAAGGCACCTACAGCGTGAGCTTCGCTGCCTTTCAGACCTCGGCCGAGATCAACCTCGGGCTGGTCGAGCTGGCCGCGGCCCGCCTCGAATGCGCCACCGAAGACCTCCAGGCCAGCGCCGGCGGCTATCACGTTAAAGGCTCGCTCGACCGCCGTGTCCAGACGACGCAGTTGATCGCCGAAGCCGCCGAGCGCGCCGGCGGCGTCCTCGAGTCTCGCGCGCCGGGGCCTGGCCACGATGACCGCGCGGCGGAGATGTGCTCGGTGGCCTGTGTGGCGGAGGTTGAGGTTGATCCCGAGACGGGGCATGTCAAACCGGTCAAGATCACCATGGCCCATGACGTGGGCACGGCCATCAACCCGCGCCTACTCGAGGGACAGATTGAAGGCGCGACCATTCAGGGCCTGGGCATCGCGGTCATGGAGGACCTGTCGGCGCAAGAGGGCCGAATTGGTGCTCTGCACCTCGGCGACTACAAGCTGCCGGTCACTCAC
>DATGVV010000498.1:0-8835 GCA_035299885.1 Chloroflexota bacterium
GAGCGGGATCAAGCGAGGACATCGCTGTTGTCCTGGAGAAGGCCGATGTCGAGCAGTCGGTGGTGTTTCCCAGCGAGGGGCTGAGCGTGGGCAATATCGGGCTTGGCGACTACGCCGTGCGGCTGTGCCGCGCCTACAACGATTACGTGGCCGACCGCTACGCGCGCATCAGCGATCGGGTCCGGCCGATGGCGCTCATCCCCATGCAGGACCCGCCGTCGGCGGTGAAGGAGCTGCGGCGAGCGGTGAAAGAGCTGGGACTGCCCGGGGCGATGCTGCCGTCAACCGGCTTGCCGCTGCACCTCGGTCACGAGCTGTACTGGCCGGTCTACGAGGAAGCGGCGAACCTCCAGTGCGCGCTGGGCGTGCACGGCGGCGCCAATGTGAGCATCGGCCGGCTGAGCACATTCTCCAACAGGCTCGGCGCGCGGCTGTTGTGGCACCCCATGCCGCTGATGGAGGCGCTTGTGTCGTTCGTGTACCACGGCCTGTTCGACCGCTATCCGGACCTGCACGTCGCCTTCCTGGAGGGCGGCTGCGCCTGGACCATCCCAGTGTTCGACCGCATGACCCGAGACGGCCAGTACTACCCCAACGCCACGCGGCGCCTGCCCGATTACCTCACCAGCGGCCAGATCCTGGTTGGCTGCGAGGGCAACGACGAGAGCCTTGGCTACCTGGCCAAGATCGTCGGCGTCGATGCCTTCGCCTGGGCTTCGGACTATCCCCACGAGGTCGACCTGCCCGGCGCGCAGGCGCAGATCGCCGAAACGTGGGAGCGGCCCAATTTGACCGAGGACCAGAAGCGAGCCGTCCTGGGCGAGAACGCCCGGCGCTTCTTCCGGTTGCCTAAGCTGGCGGCCGTGGCTGCCTAGCTCTTCACCTCGTTCGGGAACAGCTTGGCGGCGTATTCGCGAGTCACCACGTCGGCCACGGCGTTGTCGTAGAAGCGCTTGGGATCGGCCGCCAGCGCTTGTGGCGTGCCCAGGCCCTCCAGCACGTTCTTAATTGATACGGGGTCGATGCGCAGATCCTTGTTCCAGGTTTTGAGCGCGGTCTCGTAGTCGCTGTCCAGGGCAGCCTGATCGGTCATTTGAGTACGTTTCATCTGACTCTGTTTGGCCAGCGCAGGATCGTCCACCGCGCGTTTGAGGCCGTCCAGGTAGCCGAGCAGGTAGGCCCGAATGGCCTGCGGGTTCTTAGTAAAGAACGCCCGGCCGGTGGACAGCGCCGGGCCAGGCAGTCTGAGGCCCTCTTTGAAGTAATCGATGATGAGCGGGTAGCCTTTGTTGAGCGCCACTGTGTTGGTGGGCGACGGCGCGATGATGGCGTCGGCCTGGCCGCTGAGGAACGTCGTCAGCGAAGCCGTTGAGTGCGGATGGTAGAGCAGCTTCATGTCTTTGCTCACGTCCATGCCGTACTTCTTGGCCGTCAGCTTGAGCGCGATCTCGCCGAACGCGCCGGGGGAGGTGGTGGCCACGGACTTGCCGCGCAGTCCCTCGAAGGTGGTGATCCCCTTCGTCCCGATCAGGGCCAGCGTGCTTCGGTCCACGGTGGCGGCCACGTAGATCAGGTCGGCGCCGGCCAGATCGGCGGTGACGGGCGTGGTGCCGCCCTGGTACATATCGATGGAGCCGGAAGTCAGCGCCTGCGCGGCGGCCGACGCACTGACGATGCTGACGTCCACCTCCAGGCCACGCTTGGCGAAGTAGCCGAGCTCCTGAGCAAGACGAACGGGGGTCGCTGAAGCCTCATCGGCAGCCAGCGCCACAGTAAGCCTTGGTTTTTCGGGTCTCGTCTCCTTGGCGGAGGAGCTTGCAACCGCCGGGGGGCTAGGGCTGCCAGCAGGCGAAGCCGCGCTGCAGGCGCCCTCCAGCGCAGCCAGTCCGATCGTCAGAATCACGGCCCAGATTCCTCGCGTAGCTCGGCACAACAAACGGCTCATCGGCACGCTGGCGCCCGATGCTACCATGGCTGGCCAATGAATCAGGCGACACGGCGGCAATTTCTGCACCGCGCCGCTGCGTTCACGCTGCTGAGCCTGGCCGGCTGCGGCGGTGGGTCGGCCAGCATCGGAACGCCGAGCTCAACGCCACCGGCCAAACCCGCCGATCAAGCGGCCGCCCCGCCCGATTGGCAGCAGCACTGGGACAAGCTCGTTGCCGCAGCCAAGCAAGAGGGGGTCGTCGCCTACGCCTTGGCGGTCGGTCTCCTCCTGGCGGTCTTGGGCCTCATCGCCATCCAGCAGAAGCTGGTGGCCGGGCGTCAGTGCGTGACCGTCGGCGGCCGGTTCCAGAACACGCGGGTGCGGTTGGGGCTCTGGACATGGCCACTGTTCGGGCTTGTCGGGCTGACCGTCCTATTGATGATTGGCGTGCCCCTGGTGTTCTCCATCATGGGCACGTTCATGCGTCTATTCGGGTTCTTCACCGAGGACACCTGGACGCTCAAGCACTGGGCCGCCGCCATCCATCAGCCGGCTCTGCTGAACGCCTTGAAGAACACTGTCCTGATCGGTTTCGCCAGCGCGCTCCTCGGCATTGCGGCGTACGTTGGGCTGACTTACCTGATCGTACGCGCCAGGGTCGCCGCCAGCCGCACGCTGGATGTGGTCAGCTGGCTGCCCACCGCTATCCCGGGCATCGTCCTGAGCTTGGCTTTTGCCAGCGTGGCACTGAACGTCCGGCCCATCCGGCCGCTGTACGGCACGCCGGCGGTGCTCATCCTGGCTTTCGTGGTGGCCACCATGCCGCTGGGCGTGCAGATACTGAACGGCGCCTTCAAGCAGCTGGCGGCCGAGCTCGAAGAGGCGTCCTAATGTCTCGGGCAGCGGCTGGCCGCGCACGTCATGGTCGATCACCCTGCCCATCCTCGCGCCCACGCTGCTGGTAATTGGCATGATCACCTTCATGGCGGCCACTCGCAACGTCGCCCAGGTGGCGCTGCTGTCCAACAACGCCAACCAGCCCATAACCATGCTGCAGCTGAACTACATCGCCGACGGGCGGCTGGAAGTGGCCAGCGTCGTCGGCTGCATCAGCCTGTTCATGACCGTTGCCCTGGCCTTGCTGGCACGCAAGCTAGGCTACCGGACGGCTTAATCGTTACCATCCCAATTCAAAGAATGATGGACAGAGCGATTCCGGCGCTTGCTCCGGCAATGGTTGGCCGGGAGGATGAGCTGGAAGCGCTGGAGCAATACTGGCGCCTCGCCACCCAGGGACGGGGACGGTTGGTCCTGCTGGCGGGAGATGCTGGAGTTGGCAAGACGCGGCTGGCGCGGACCTTCCTGCAGCGACTTTCAGCCGAGATCCTGAAAGGCCATTGCTACGAGGAGGACCCGGCTGCTCCCTACGGGCCATTTGCCGATGCCCTCCGGACTTTTGTTCGGGCCAACGGGGCAGCGGTTCTATGCCAAAGACTGGGCGCGCTTTGTGCCGATCTAGGCATGCTCTTACCCGAGCTCGGCGCCACACCAAGCGCGCCCGCCGGCGACCCACATGTACAAAAGACACGTCTGTTCGAGGCAATCGTTAGGGCCGTTGTGCCGGGCGATCTCAAAAAACCCCGGCTGTTGCTCCTGGAAGACCTCCATTGGTCCGACCAAACCAGCCACGAGCTGCTGGTCCAGCTCGCCCGGGCGGTCGAGGACCAGGCGATGCTGGTGCTAGGCACCTATCGCAGCGACGAGCTGCACCGGAGACATCCCTTTACCCGCGCGCTGGCTGGCCTGGCTCGCGCAAGGCTCTGTGATGAAGTTCGGCTCGAGCCGCTTCGCGTCGAAGGCGTTCGATCGATGCTGAAGGGTATGCTCGGCCGTCCGGCGCCGGAAGCGTTCACCGCGGCAGTGCACGACCGCACCGACGGCAACCCCTTCTACATCGAGGAGATTGTGAAGCTCCTGCAGGAACACGACCAGTTGACCGGGGCGATGAGAGCCATACAGCCTGGCACTTATATGGATCAGCTGGGCTTGCCACTGTCGGTGAAGGACGGGATCATAAGCCGCGCAGCCGATCTCGACGCGGCGGCCAGCCACGTGCTCAACTACGCGGCAGTCATCGGACGGCGGTTTGACTTCGACCTGCTGCTGCAAGCCAGTGGGCTGGATGAACCCAAACTCGTGGACGTGCTCCGGAAGCTGGTGCAGCGGCAGCTGATAGTCGAGGACAGTCCGGACGTGTACAGCTTCCGCCACGCGCTTACCCGGGAGGCTGTCTACCGGGAGCTACTGGGCCGCGACCGCAGGATGCGCCACCAGGCCGTGTTGGGCGAGCTGGAAGCGCTGCACGCCACCAAGCTCGAAGCCGTAATGGACCAGCTCGCCTATCACAGCGTGCAGGCCAGAGAGCTCGATAAAGCCGCGCGCTATACCCGCCTGGCCGGAGATAAAGCCGCGACGCTGTGTGCTTATCGCGAGGCCATCGCTTATTACGAGCAGGCGCTCGAGCTGGCAGGGACGCTGGGGCCACGAGAAGAGGCCGAGCTGCTGGAGCGGCTGGCGGAAGCCACCTATCCGCTCGGCCAACCGGAAGTACACGAGCGCTACTGGCGGCAAGCGCTGGAACTGTATCGCCAGCTTGGCGAGCGGCAGAAAGTGGCCCAGATCTCCCGCCGGTTGGGCAGGCTGAGCTGGGAGCGCGCCGATCGCGAAGCGGCCTTTGCCTACACCCGGGCCGCGATTGCCGCACTGGATGGCGAGCCACTCTCTGCGGAGCTTGGCCGGGCCTACGCTGCGCTTGCGCTGCTGCATGCGTTATCGACTGAGATCGAGCCGGCGCTCTCGTGGGGCGGACAGGCGGCGAATCTCGCGCGCCAGTTCGACGATCAGTCCGCTCTGGCCTTGGCCACAAACGCCACCGGCGTAGCCCTCATCGACAACGGCGACGTGGAGGCCGGAGTCGAATGCTTACAGCGCGCTCTGGTCATCGCTCGCGAGGCCGGCGACGTCGGGGAAATGGGTCGCGCCTACAACAACCTTGGCTTCCGTCTGCTGCGTTTGGGTGAGGTTCGCCGGGGCGCGGAGATGCTGGAAGAAGGCAAACAGATGGCTGAAGAAGCGGGCTACGACGCGGCTGTTTTCCACCTGACGGCCCGGCTTGGTGAAGCTGAAATGCTGCTGGGCCGTTGGGACACCGCTGGGGAGCTGTTGGATGGAGCACTGGCCGCCGCTGAACGCGGGATGCCGGTCGTGGGTGTCCTGGCGGGCGTCAGAAAAGCCGAACTGCTGTGGCGTCAAGGCCGTGTGTCGGACACGCTGGCGCTCCTGGAGGAGCTTCAGCCGGTCTGCGAGAAACAAGCCGAGTTCCAGGTCATGGGGCCGTTCCTGGCTTTGCTGGCACGGGCGTCGCTTGCCGGCGGTGACGTAGATCGCTCGACGCACGCCATCGAGCAGGCGGCCGAGATGTCGCGCCAGTTTGGCTCGGGCATACGCGGCGCGGGTGTTCTGGCCTGCGGGATAGAGGTATGCCTGGAGGCGGGCCGGCCGGGCGAGGCTCGTGAGCTGCTGGGCGAACTGGACGATCTCGCTCGCCGCGTCCCGGCGCCACTCGCCCTAGCTCACGCCGTCGATTGCCGTGGCCTGGTTGCTTCTAACGAGCGCAACTGGCCCGTCGCAGCCAGTCATCTGCGCCGCGCCGCCGGCATGTGGCAAGAAATGGCCATGCCGTACGAGGAAGGTCATTCGCGCCGCCGTCTCGCCGAGTGCTTGTTCGAGACTGGTTTGGCCGTCGAGGGGAAGTCAGAACTGGAGAGGAGCCGGCAGATTTTCGAGCAGCTCGGCGCGGCCCGTCAGCTCGAAGCTGTGGACAGTGAGGCCGCGCACCGCCGGGTCGTAATAGGCGCGCCCGCACAGCTGCCGGCCAGCGGCGGCTTGACTGCGCGTGAGCGTGAGGTCGCCCAATTGGTGGCCCAGGGTCAGAGCAACCGCGAAATCGCTGCCCGGCTAGTGATCGCGCAGGGCACCGCCGAGCGCCATGTAGCCAACATCTTCGCCAAGTTGAACGTGAGCTCTCGAGCCCAGCTCGCGGTCTGGGCCAGCGAGCATGGTCTTCTGGCATCTACCTAGCCGCTGCCGCACAGATACATACCGCCGGCTACATGGTTTCCTGGATGGCACCGCGCCGCCGCGCGCCTATGGTGACGGCATGATCGACTTTCTTGACATCGAAGCAGCCTACCACCGCGAGCGGGCACAACAAGACATGAGAGCCATCAAGGGCCATCCGGACCTTAGGGCTGTACGCTTCCAGCCGCCTTTATTCTCAATCCGAGCCATCCTCGAGCAATGGATCCTCCGAGGCGAACGATTCCTGGCTCCGCTCGGACTCACACAGCGGTTAGGCCGGCAGCTCCGCTAGCTCCTCGACGGGCTTCGGAACCCCTCGCTGGTCGAGGATGGGGCTGTACTTTGTAGCGGCGCCCTGGCGCTGGCGAACCTGGATACCGAGCCCGCCCTGGCCGATCTCAGTGCGCATCCACAGGTACTGGTTCTTAGCGGGATCGCGGAACACGTTCATGGGATCTCTGCCCTGCTCGACGAGCTTGATGTTCTCCTCCAGCATCTTGCGGAAGAGAATGATGCCCTTGTCGGAGCGGCCCAGGTTCTCGTAGCGGCGGTCGGCGATCTCGCCCTGTGAGATCCAGGCGGCCGGGTCCTGGGCGGAATTCGTGTCCAGGATCTCCCAGCGGGGCTGTCCGTCCTCGTCCAGCTCGATCGGCTTGGGGAAGTACAGCGGAATGTCCTCCGGCTGCTGCTCCGGCTCGCCTGGCTCGCGTTTGTAGCTGGACACCCACCAGTGCGCCGTGCTGACGTCATCGATCGGCACACGGATCTGGAAACTGGGGCCGGTCAGGCCGATCCCGGGCTGGCCATCGCCGCTGCTGCCCTGCCGCAGCATGTTGGGGAAGACGATGGGATGGCCGTCCTTCCAGGAGGTGTGCTCCTCGGTGTTGCCTTCGGTGATGCGGCGCTTGACGATGCCGTACTCGAAGACGTCAAAGCCGATCTTGACGTGCTTCTTGTGAGGGATGTGCAGGTCGGGCCGCTCTAGCCGGTCCAGCACGTAATTGGCGAAGCGGATGTGCAGCCACTCCAGGTGCACCGGGTCCAGTGAGTTCTCCTGGCACTGCAGCCAGTTGCACGGCAAGGTGGCGTAGCCGATGTCGCGCACCGCCCCGTCCATGCAGTACACATCCCAGCGCGGCAGCAGGGGAGCGGGCTTGGGGCCGAGATAGGCGAACAGCAGCCCCGACATCTGCTGGACGGGGTAGGCCTTGATGCAGATCTTGTCCTTGAAGCGACCGTCGGGGTCTTCCGTCTCCTCGTAGGGCTGCTCCAGACACTGGCCGGTGTCGCTGTACAGCCAGCCGTGGTAGGCGCAGCGCAGCCCGTTCTCCTCGGGCACGCCGTACAGCATCGACATGCGGCGGTGCGGGCAGAAGTTGTCCACAAGCCCATAGGTGTCTGATAGGTCCTTATAGAGGATCAGGTCCTCGCCCAGGATGCGGACCTTCCTGGTGTACTTGTCCTTCATCTGGGACACGGTGGCGACAGGATGCCAGTAGCGCCGCATGAGCTCGCCCATAGGCGTGCCGGGCCCAACCCGAGTCAGCCGATCGTTCTGTTCCGCGGTGAGCATGCCCGGAGTCTACAACGGCCTATTTGACTTGCTTCAACAGTTCGGGCGGCTCGATGCCCATCGCACCGGCGATCTGCTTGATGGCGACGTGGCTCAGGCTCTCATTGGGTCGCAATGGGAGCAGGACTTCGCCGTACCTGGCGTGCTTGAACTTGAGGTGCTTGTGCTGTCCCGCCTGGACCTCGTAGCCGTGATGCTCTAAGAACCGCCGCATGTCTTTGGCCTTGATGGGCGAGAGTGCGAAGCCTTTCTCTTTGCCCATGTCTCTGCGCTCAGAGCTTCCGCGAACGCGTCAGCAGGATCAGCTGCCAGGCGGCGATGACCAGCAAGGCCAGCCCGGCGGCGCTCCACTGGAGCCGCCCCGTCATGACGCTGCCTCGGATCAGCCCAAAACCCTGACCAATCCAAACCAGGCCAACCACGAAGCAAATGATCGCGCCGCTGATTCGGATGGCTTTCAAGAGACCGGCGCGACGTCCAGGTTGGCGTCGTAGTCTGCAGGGACGGGCACCTGGTGTGTAAGCATGATCTCGCGGCGCTCGCGGGCGGACTGCATGATGGCGAGGCTGACCTCGAGGGTGGCCATGCCCCAGCGGCCGTCGTGGAAGATGGGCTTGCCCAGGACCACGCCGTTGTACAGCTCCTCCAGCTCGGCCCGCCGGCCGCGGCTGCGGCCCTGCCCGGCCAGCGTCACTTCACGCAGGCCGTCATCGTCGTAGACGTACACGCCATGCGCTGAGTGGCGCATGTCGCCGCGCTCGCAGCTCACGATGACCAGGCCCAGATCGCCCGGCAGCCAGGGGCCGGGCTCATTGCGCCGCAGGACGGCTTCCTGGCGCCGGCCGCCCAATCGCATGTCCTGCTTGTCGCGGGTCTCATCGCGGGTGCCGGTGCGCATGGCCTTGCGGATCTCTGTCCGCTGCTCCAGCGTGTACTCCTGCTTGGACTCGCCCCACGGCATCAGCTCATTGCCCAGGAAGTAGCCGTAGCCGTTGTGGACGATGCTGGCCGGGGTGCCGTCCTCGAACTCCAAGTAGGCGCTGTAGTAGCCGGGAATAGGCCGCTCCGGCATCCACTGGCCCGTCATGGCCCTCACGCTGCGCAGCAGCCCGCCGCCAAGCAAGCGGACGCTGTCACCCTGGTGCGGCACCTGCCGGTAGGGCACGCCGCCGCCCTGGTTAAAGTCGAGCTCATC
>DATGVV010000499.1:0-4276 GCA_035299885.1 Chloroflexota bacterium
CTCGCGGGACTGGGTGCTGTGGGACGTTTCCCGCAGGCCCAAAACCTTCACGTAGAAATCGACGACGTCGTCGCCGCGCGGCTCACACAGCGCCACGTGACGCACGCCCGGAAGCTCGGTCGAGTCGCTGGACACGCCAAAATCGCTGGTCGAGAGATGCACCGGATAGCCGTTGGGGTCGAACACCTGGTAGTCGCCCTGCGCGGGGCTCCCGTCCAGCGGCTCGATCATCGCTCGCGGCGCGATCTCCTCGAGCCGAGCCTCGATCTCTCGAATATCGTGGACGGCCAGGCCAATGTGGTTGAGGCCGACCTCGCCTAATCCCTCCCGGTGCTTGAGGAGCGAGAGGTTGAACGAGCCCTCGGTCAGCGAAATGTCGCCAGCAGCTGACGTCGCCAGCTCCGTCACGCCAAAGTACTCCTGATAGAAGCGTGACAGAACTTGCGGCTGGCGGGTCACAATCGCCAGAAACCGAATGCGTGACTCCAAGACGTGCCCTCCTCCTACGGCCATGCATGGTAGCAGCCGTGCCGCTGCGAGTTAGTCGTCGCTGCGCGGGGGGCCTGACGGGCCGGACGGCAGGTCGTGATGAGCCAGCTCGGCGTGGTAGTCTCGCCCGTCGGCGCTGACCGGATCCACATGCACGATGACCGTGGCCAGCTTGGGGACGGCATGCAGCATGGCGTGTCGTGCCGCTTCGGCGACATCGTGAGCCGCGTCCAGAGACAGGTTGGCGTCCGCCGTGACCAGCGCCTCCGCGTGCAGGCTATGGCCAATCCAACGCACCCGCACCTGGCTGACATCGCGCACCCCGTCGACTGAACGCGCCGCGGTTGTCGTCTGCTGCACCAGCTGAGGGTCAACCGCGTCCATGAGCCGGCGCCAGATCTGGAGCGCCGCATCCCTCAGCACCAACAGGATGGCAATCGTGATCAGGATGCCGATGATCGGGTCGGCCTGCGGAAAGCCCAGCCAAGCGCCGGCCGCGCCCAGCAGCACCGCCAGCGACGTCAGGCCGTCAGTCCGCGCGTGGTAGCCGTCGGCGACCAGCGCGGCGCTGCCGATGCGCTGCCCGGCGCGGATGCGATAGCGGGCAACAACTTCGTTGCCGAAGCAGCCGAGGAGCGCCGCCGCTGCCACCCAGCCGAGATGGCTCAGCGGTCGGGGATTCATGAGGCGCTCCACCGACTGCCAGGCGGCGACGATTGCTGAGCCGGCGATCATGGCCACCACGAACACGCCGGCCAGGTCCTCGGCGCGGCCGTAGCCATAGGTGTAGCGCTGGGTGGGGATGCGCCGGCCGACGGAGAATGCCAGCCACAGCGGGATGGCCGTCGACGCATCGGCGAAGTTGTGGATGGTGTCGGCCAGCAACCCGACTGAGCCGCTGAAGAGCGCCACCACCAGCTGCAGCGCGGCTGTGAGTCCCAACGCGACGAGCGAGATCGCGACTGCCTTGATGCCTTCGGCGGACCCCGCCAGCGCACCATCCACGCTGCCGGCGGCGTCATGGCTATGAGGCTGCAAGAGGTTAGCCGCGACGCCGCGGATCCCATGACCATGCTCGTGCTCGTGGCCGTGATGGTCGTGCTCGTGCGGCATCTGTGGAACTGCAGCACGCAACCGCTAGGTTGCTGCCTACCCTCGCGCGGAGGCGATGTTGGACTCGCTGGAGAGGTGGACGGCGCCGTCGCGGAGAAGGGCCTCTAGAGCGCGGCTGATGCTTTCGCGGACCTCCTGCTGCTTGGCCGGAGGCAGGGCGGCGATGGCCGGGCCGGTGGAGGTGGAGTCGGCGATGGTGAGGGCTTGCGCGACTCCGCCCTCGAACATAACGGTGAGCCGGCGGGTGTGGACCTGGACGTCCTGGAAACCAGCCTCCTCGAGGGTGAGCTTGAGCTCCGCGGCGTCGCGGCCGAAGTTGGTGGGCTGGTCCACGGCGAGAGCAAATTGGGACACGATGCGGCGGAAGATGGCGAACGGGGATTCGGTCCAGGCGGCCAAGCCCAGCCTGCCGCCGGGCTTCAGGGCGCGGCGCATCTGGCGCAGGGCAGCGCCCGGATCGGACATGTGCTGCGTGCCCTGCTGACAGTAAAGGGCATCGAAGGCAGCCTCCGGCACGGGCATGCTGGTGGCCGAGGACTCGATGTACTCGATCTCGGCGGCGCCAGGCTCAGGCGGCCAGGCGCGAGCGACCGCCAGCATGGCGGGGCTGATGTCCACGCCCGTCACACGGCCGCTGGGGCCCACAAGCGCAGCGGCCTGACGCGCGACCGTCCCCGGACCAGTAGCCACGTCCAAGACGGCGTCGCCGGGCTGGGGCGGAGCGACCTCGAGCAGGACGCGCGCCCACGGCTCGAACACGCGCGGGAGTTGGACGTCGCGATAGGCCTGAGCGCTGGAATCCTGGGCGAAATGGAGGCTGTGAAGGCCGGCGGGTGGGGTGCTCATGGGGTTTTCCTCTCCCTAACCCTCTCCCACCGGGAGAGGGAATTTTGCGATGACTTCCTCGGTGAAGAGGGCCATCGATCGCATCACTTGCTCGGAGGTGAGGTTGCCCCAGGCGAAGCAGGCGCCGAAGTAGTTGCCGCCGGTGCCTTCCAGGAAGGCGGTGAGGCGCTCACGGACCGTAGCGGGCGATCCGGCGAACAGCACGCCACGCTCGAGACACTCGTCGAAGTCGCCCATGCTCTCCCTGAACTTGGGCTCGCCGTGCATCTCCCACAGAAAGGTGAAGTTGTCCCGGAAGCGCGGGAACGCTTCGCGAGCCACGCCTAATGCCTCCTGGTCGGTATCGGCGACGTAAACCTTGCGGACGATCCCGTAGGTGGGGTGCTTCAGATGCGGATTCACGTGGCGCGGGTTGCGGCGCGACAGCGGGAAATGCTCCTGGTAGAGCTCCAGCCGGCGGCGAGTCTCGGCCAGCGTCGGGGTGTTGAAGCTCCACAACGTGTTGTAGCCTTGCTCGGCTACCCACGGGATAGTGTCGGGGTTGCTGGTGGGGTACCACAGCGGCGGATACGGCTTCTGAACAGGCGTCAGCTCCAGCCGCGAGCCTTCGAAGGTCCAGTAGCGGCCGGCATAATCGACCTTGCCGGTGGTCAGCGCCATGAGCGCGACGTCCATGCCTTCCTGGTAGCGGTCACGCGATTCGGCGGCATCGACGCCCAGCATCATCAGCTCGTAGGACACCGAGCCGCGGCCGACACCGAGCTCGAGCCGGCCACCCGAGAGCTGGTCCAGCATGCAGATTTCCTCGGCTAGGCGCACCGGGTTGTAGAGCGGGATAACGTACACCAGCGGGCCCAGGCGGATGCGGCGCGTCCGCTGTGCCGCGGCAGCCAGGAACAGGCTAGGCGAAGGCGCCATGCCCAGAGGTGTGCCGTGGTGTTCGGCCAGATGGTAGATGCTGTAGCCGGCCTGGTCGGCGTATTCGAGCATGCGCAGGCGCTGCTCGTACTGCTGGCCGAGTTCGCCCTGGCCGCGATCCAGCCAGTCGAAGATGCCGAACTGCATGGCCTAAAGCTATCAGCTATCAGCCGTCAGCTATCGGCCTATTTAATGAAGGGCAAGGGATCGATTGGCGTGCCGTTGGGGTCCTTGAGCATGAAGTGGAGGTGCGGGCCGGTGGACATGCCCGTGGAGCCCACAAGGCCGATGATCTGGCCCTTTTCCACCGACTGGCCCAGCTGCACCAGCAGCTCGTCCTCGTGCATGTAGGCGGTATTGAGGCCGCCGGCATGGGCGATCTCGACAGTCAAGGCACCGGACGGCGCGACGCCCGCGAACACCACCTTGCCGGCCGCCGCGGCCATCACCGGCTCATCGTAGTTGGCCGCGAGATCGACGCCGTCGTGGAAGTGGACCAGCTGACCGTTCACTACCTGCAACGGCTCGAGCGCCTCGTCCGTGGGCCCAAACGGCTGGGACACGTCGATGTTGAGGATGGGGCTCGCATCAGGCCGGTTCACGTCCAGGCCATGGCCGCGCGCCAGCTGCTCGCGGGCGTGGTCAACGGCCTGGCCGCACAGCGGGTTGCCCGCCGGCAGGGGACACCAGACATTGAGATACTGGCCCACTAACGTGGCTAAATCCTGGACCGAGCGCACCACGGCGCCGCCGGCTGGCGCCAGCGCCCGGGCCTTGCCCAGCGCCGCTAGATCCTGCGGAGTGGCCACGCCGATTCCCTTCTGGACGGGCGAGGCAGCCGGAGCCACACGGTCCTTGGGCAGGCCGAGCTCGGTAGCCAGCTTCACGAGATTGGCTTGGTCGGCTTGGA
>DATGVV010000500.1:0-7071 GCA_035299885.1 Chloroflexota bacterium
CATTCGCCATCCATCAGGCAGCGCTCCAGAGCCGGCAGCTGGGGCCGCAGCGGCTCGATCTTCTCCCAGGTCGGGCCGTTGGTGATGACCACCTTGGAACCGCTGTCGGCCAGCCGAACCTGCAGCGCGTCTGGCCCGAACAACACCGTCATGGGCACGGCGACAGCGCCCAGCTTGTAGACCGCCACGTGGGCGATGGCCACCTTGGGGTCTTGGGGCAGGATGATCGCCACGCGATCGCCCGGCTCGACACCGCAGGCGCTCAGCGCATTGGCCAGCCGGTTGCTCTGCTCCGACAGCTGGCCGTAGGTCAGGTCCTGCGCCCGGCCATCGGCCGCGACATGCCGGATGGCCAGGGCGCCGGGCGGCTGTCGGTCCGAGGCGTCGACACCGATGTTGTAGCGCGCCGGCACCTGCCAGCGGAAGCGCGCTCGAATGCTCTCGATGGGCGCGCCTTCGAGATGCTGCAGCACGGCCCTATGGTAGGCCGCGACGCGCGGCGTGGCCGACTACGTCGCCCACCTACGCCACCTGCAGCCGTAGAATCGCTCCGAGCATGGCGGAGTGGCTGGTCGGCATCGATATCGGCGGCACCTTCACGGATGTGGCCGCGA
Organism: Chloroflexota bacterium; assembly: GCA_035299885.1. GTDB lineage: Bacteria > Chloroflexota > JAJPGV01 > JAJPGV01 > JAJPGV01 > DATGVV01. Next base: position 615 of record DATGVV010000500.1, read on the forward strand.
CGGACCCCCAGACGGGCACGCTGCACGTCACCAAGGTGACGTCGATTCCGGCCGATCCGGCCCGCGCCGTCGTGGATGGGCTGCAGGAGCTGTCCAGGACCTACCCGGAGGTCACCGCGGAGGCCATCCGCTTCTTCGCCCACGGCACCACGGTGGCCACCAACGCCCTGCTCGAGCTGAAAGGCGCCAAAGCCGGGCTGCTGATCAACTCCGGCTTCCGGGCTGTGTACGAGCTGCGCGGCGGGACGCGGCCCAGCGGCTCGGACCTGATCGACACCTTCTACCAGAAGCCGGTGGCGCTCATCCCGCAGAAGCGGACGGTGGAGATCGGCGGGCGCATCGCCTTCGATGGCTCCGAGATCGAGGCGCTGGACGAGCAGGCCGTGCGCGACGCAGCTCGCCGCTTCAAAGCCGAGGGCATCGAGTCGTTGGCCGTCTGCTACCTGTTCTCATTCATGAACCCCAGCCACGAGCAGCGCACCGCCGAGATCGTGGCCGAGGAGTACCCCGGCTGCAGGCTGTCTCTATCGAGTGTGGTCCTGCCGGTCATCCGCGAGTATGCGCGCGTCTCCACCACCGTCCTTGACGCCTACGTTGGGCCGGTCATCACCCGCTACCTGAATAGGCTGTCCGGCGGGCTGCGCGAGACCGGCTTGAGCACCGAGCAGCTATTCATCATGCAGTCGAATGGCGGCCTGATGCGCATCGACGTGGCAGCGCACTATCCCAACCAGACGCTGCTGTCCGGCCCGGCGGCAGGCGTGATCTTCGGCGCGACGATTGGCCAGGTCAGCGGCGAGCGCAACGTCACGACCTTCGACATGGGCGGCACAAGCACCGACATCGCTGTTCTGCCGGGCAACGAATTCCAGGAGAACCGCCAGGGCAAAGTGAGCGAGCAAGACGTGGGCACGCCCATGATCGACATCCGCACCCTGGGCGCGGGGGGCGGCACAATCGCCTGGATCGGGCCCGACGGCCTGCTCAAGGCGGGACCCCACTCGGCCGGGGCCGTTCCCGGTCCCGCCTGCTATGGGCTGGGCGGGCAGGAGCCGACGGTCACGGACGCCAACCTGGTCCTCGGCTACCTGGACCCGACCTCATTTGCGGGCGGGCGCATGAGCATCGACGCCGAGCTGTCGAGGCGCGCGATCCACGATCGGGTGGCGAAGCCGCTGGACATCTCGCTCGAGCGGGCGGCGCTAGGCATCGTGCGCGTGGTGAACGCGAACATGGAGGTCGGGCTGCGGCTGTCGCTGGTGGAGCGCGGCCTGGACCAGCGAACCTTCGCGCTGGTGGCCTTCGGCGGCGCGGGGCCGATCCATGCCAGCCGGGTGGCGCGCGACGTGGGCATTCCACGAGTGGTCGTGCCGCCGTTCCCAGGCGTCAGCTGCGCCATGGGCCTGCTGCAAACCGATGTGAAGCACTACTACCTCCAAAGCCGGCTGGCGCCACTGGTGAGCCTGCCTTCCGGCGAGCTCAACGCGCTCTTCGCCGACCTGGAGCAGCGGGCCCAAGACGAGGCGCGCCAGGAGCAGTTCGATGTGGCTCAGCTCGAGCTCATCCGCCAGCTAGACCTGCGCTACCCGTACCAGGGCTACGAGCTGACCGTCCCCTGCCCGCCGGGCGACCTGAACGAAGCCGGTAAGGAGGCCGTCCGGCGCGCCTTCGACGGGCTGCACCAGGACGTGTACGGCATCTCGGCCGCGGACGAAGTGCCGGAGGTGGTCAACGTGCGCGTCATCTCGGTGAGCCAGGTGCCCAAGCTGCAGCTGGCGGAAATCCCCGGCGGCAGAAGCGCGGCCGAGGCTGCCCTGGAAAGCCACCGCCCGGTGCTGTTCGAGGAGAGCGAGGGTTATGTCGGCACGCCCATCTACCGCCGCGACGCGCTGCTGGCCGGCAATGTCATACAGGGGCCAGCCATCGTGGAGCAGGCCGACTCGACCACGGTGGTCCTGCCAGGCCAGCGGGCAGACGTGGGCCGCTTCGGGACCCTGACGATCGCGGTGGAGGCGTAGGATGGTCGACCCGATCACACTGGAAGTTATCAACAGCCGGCTGCGCGAGATCGTGGGCACCATGGAGCACCTGCTGTTCCACAGCGGCTACTCGACGATCCTGCGGGAGTCGTTCGACGGCTCAGCAGGCATCTGCGATCAGACGGGGGCAGTGGTCATGGCGGCGGGCGCGCCGTACCATCTCATGCCCTACGCCCTGAGCGTGCGCGGCATCGTGGCCAACTATCCCCTGGAAACGATGCAGGACGGCGACAGCTTCGTCCTGACCGATCCCTACTCAGGCGGCAACCTGCACGTGCCGGATCTGGTGATCGTGACGCCGGTCTTCGTTGAGGATCGCGTGCTGGGCTTCTGCGTCAGCATTGCCCACAAGACCGACCTGGGCGGGCTGGTGCCCGGCTCATCCGGAGCGGCGGCGCGCGAGATCTTTCACGACGGCCTGCTGCTGCCCGGCGTCCGCTACTGGACGCGTGACGGCATCGTGAAAGAGGTCGAGGCCATCATCAAGCGCAACAGCCGCAGCCCCGAGACGGTGGCCGGCGACATCCGGGCGCAGGTGGGCTGCACCAAGGTGGGCGCCCAGCGGATCAAGGATCTGTGCGCCGAGTACGGCGCCGAGACCATCGAGTTCGCCATGGCCGAGCGGCTGGCGGCGACCGAACGCTGGACGCGCCGCGAGCTGGCCAGGTGGGCGGACGGCGAGGCCGAAGCCGAGGGTTGGGTCGACAACGACGGCGTGGACCTCGACCAGCCGGTCCACGTTCAGGTAAAGGTGATCAAGACCGGCGACACCATCACCGTCGACTTCAGCAACATGAACGAGCAGGCCAAGGGCCCGATCAACCTGCGGCCTCAGCATGCCGAGACGGCTGCCTTGCTGGCGCTCCTGTCTTATCTGGATCCGGCAATCCCGATTAATGACGGCGTGCGCCGGCCGCTGCAGCTCATCAACCCGGAGGGCCGGATCAGCAACTCCCGCTGGCCGGCGCCGGTTAACAGCTACTACGGCTTCACGCACGTGGTCTACAGCACGATCCAGAAGGCGTTGGTCCAGTTCAATCCCAAGCGCGCGGTCGGCACGGCCGGCTTCGGCGTGGGCGCCATCGCGGTCGGGTATCGGAGGAGCCGCACCGGGCGGCAGCCGATCCAGTACGAGCTGATGGTCACCGCTTTGGGAGCAACGCCCGAGCACGACGGCACCTCGCCGGTCATGGCCATGAGCCACGTCACGCCCAGCACGCCGGTGGAGATCATCGAGACGGAGTTCCCGATTCGGGTGCGCCGCTTCGAGTGGCTGCCGGACAGCCCCGGCGCGGGCCGCTACCGCGGCGGGCCGGGCTACCGCAAGGAGTACGAGCTGCAAGGAGACGGCCTCGTAACGCTGCGGCTGGGCCACCAGTTCAAGCACGCCGGCTGGGGCGTGCTGGGTGGCAAGCCGCCGAAGACGGTGTCGGCCACACTCAACCCCGGGTTGCCGACGGAGCACGCCCTCAAGCCGCTGGAGACGCTAGACATGCACGCCGGCGACTCGTTCCGAGTGGACATGTCCGGTGGCGGCGGCTTCGGCGACCCGTTCACCCGGCCACCTGAGGAGGTGCTGGAGGACGTCCTCAACGGCTACGTCAGCGTCGAGGGCGCCGCGCACGATTACGGGGTGGTCATTGACCCAGAGAGCCGCACGGTCCGGCCTGACGAAACTGCCCGGCTTCGTTCAGTCCCCTCTCCCGCTTCGGTGGGAGAGGGCTAGGGAGAGGGAACCTGCGCCTCGGCGTCACCTTCTTCCCCATACCGCCAGCGCCGGAGCTGGTCCGGCTGGCCGAGCTGGCCGACGAGCTCGGCTTCGACGAGCTCTTCGTGGGCGACTCGCACATGATCTGGCGCGAGCTGTACGTCGTGCTGGGCGCCATTGCCCGAAGCACGAAGCGCATTGCGATCGGACCGGGCGTGACGCACCCGCTGGTGCGTCACTTCACCGTGACCGCCAGCGCCATGGCCACATTGAACGAGCTGGCTCCTGGGCGCGTGCGCCTTGGCATTGGCGTGGGCTCCAGCGGCCCAGCGACCATCGGTGTCCGCCGCACGGGAGCCAGGGAGCTGGAACGCACGGCGCAGGCGATTCGTGAGCTGCTGCGGGGCCAGCCGGTGGAGGTGGATGGGACCAGGCTGCAGCTGTCGTACAGCAATGGGCAGACCGTCCCCATCTATGTTGCCGGAAACTCCGACTACACGCTGCGCGCCGCCGGGCGCGTGGCCGACGCCTCGATCTTCAGCGGCCCGCTCGACGCGCTTACGTCGGCCGTGGAAATGATCCGCCAGGGCGATGCGGCGCGCTCGGTGCCGCTGGTGTGGATGGTGCCGAGCTCGATCTCGGATGAGGCCGACGCGGCCCGTGAGGCAGTCAAGCCGGTGGTCGCGCGCACGGCGCTGGTGTGGTTGACCCGCTGCGCCAAACGCTGCGAGCTGGCGCCTGAGGACGAAGGGCCGTTCGAGCGGCTGCGGCAGGAGTACGACCCCTACCGGCACATGACCACCGCATACAACCACCTCGTCGAAGAGCGCTGGGTGGACCGCTTCTCCCTGGCCGGCACGCCCGAGCAGGTGCTCGAGGGCGCCCGAAAGGCGCACGCGGCGGGCGCCGAGCACATCTTGATGAGCCTCCATGGCGAGGACCTCGCGCAGCAGTTGCGGCGCTTCGCCGGAATCCTCCAGCCCATCCAGGCACTCTGATAGGACCCCGAATTAGTGCCGGCTGATAAAGTCGAGCACCAGCCGGTTCCAGATGTCCGGCTGCTCCCAGAAGGCAGCATGCCCTGCCTCGGGGATAGCGGCGTACTCCGAATTTGGGATGCGCGCCAGCAGCAGGCGCATGCAGGCCGGCGGGGTGGATGCATCGGCGTCGCCAACGATGCCCAAGGTAGGCACGCGCAGCGTCTCGAGTAAGGCGAAGGTGACGTGATTGCGGGGCCGCTGGCGCGACGCCATCTCGCTCCGGCTTGCGTGCTCGATCTCGATCCAGCGCCGCAGGCCCTCCGGGTTGATGCCGCGGTAGCCGGCGCTGACCTCGCGCAAATACGTCGGCAGCGCTTCGAACTCCGGGGACCGGATGCGCTCCAGCAGCGCGAGGTACTCGGGATCCTGCACCCCTCCGGTGCCGTCGGCGATCACCAGGCCGCGGAGCCGGTCGCGGTGGCTGATCGCGTAATCGATCGACGGCGCGGCGCCCGCGGCGGTGCCCACCAAGTGGAAGCGATCGAGCTCGAGATGCTCCACCAACGCTTGCAAGTCGTCGCTGGCGCAGCCCGGCTGCTCACCTGAAGGAGCCGGCTCCGATCTGCCCCAGCCGCGGCGGTCGTAGGCGATGCAGCGGAAGCCCGCCCCTGTGAAGGCCGGCAGCTGCTGCACCCAGCAGTCGCTCGTGCCGGAAGCGGCGTGCATCAAGATGAGCGGCACTCCGCCGCCGGTGTCGGTGTACCACAGCCGCACGCCCGAAAGCTCAACGAAGGGCATCTCGCGACCATGGTAACGGGCGCGTGATCAATCATTTAGGGCCATGAACTCCCGAGCAAGCTTTCTGTTCTCCGCTGCCGCCTTGCTGGCGGCCTGCGGCAGCACCACCCCGGCAGCGACTCCGGCGCCAAGCGCCAAACCGAGCAGCTCGGCGGCCTCGGCGCCGGCAGCCGCGGCCAGCGGCGCTTCGATCAAGATCGGGCTCGACGAGTCGTTGACGGGCTCCTTCGCGACCATTGGGAAGGACCATCAGGATGGCTTCACCCTGTACATGGAGTCCATCAACAACACGATCGCCGGCCGCAAGGTCGAGGTGGTGACAGTGGACGATGGCGGACGCCCGGACCAGGGGCTGACGAAGGCCAAGCAGCTGGTCGAGTCCGACAAAGTGCACCTGATCACGGGCGTGCACATCTCGCCCATCTGCAACGCGCTGGTGGGCTTCGCCAAAGAGGCGCAGGTGCCGCTGGCTATCACCGGCAACTGCCCCAACCAAAATCTGATGACCGATCCCAAAATCAAGAACCCCTACACCACGCGCTTCAGCGAGGTGGCCAGCGCCAGCTCGGACGTGGCCGCGGATTGGGCCTACAAGAACGGCCAGCGCAAAGCGACGCTGATGGTCAACGACATCGTCGGCGGCCTGGAGCTGGCCGACGCCTTTGCCAGCGCGTTCATCAAGCGCGGCGGCGCCGTCGTCCAGGAGCAGTACGCGGCGCTCGGCACGGCCGACTTCGGTCCCTTCCTGGCCCAGCTCTCCCCTGAGGCCGACATGATCATGGCTCTCGAAGCTGGGGCGGACGGGCTGCGCTTTGGCCAGCAGATCGCCAGCTATACCGGCCAGCGAAAGCTGCAGATCATGGGCGTCTTCGCCGGTCCCGCTTCACCCATAAGCCTGGCCGAGCTGAAGGACAAGATGCTCGGCTCAGTCG
>DATGVV010000501.1:0-2093 GCA_035299885.1 Chloroflexota bacterium
TTCCGGACGCACTCCCGGTCGCCGTCGGAGCGAAGGTCACCGTCAAAGAGTTGCTCGCGCCCGGGTTGATAGTGAGAGGGAAGCTCGCGCCGCTGACGCTAAAGGCCGCGCCAGCTACAGAATCCTGGGATATGGTCAGCGCCGCTGTGCCCGTGTTGGTCATTGTTAGGGCCTGCGAACCGGAGCTTCCAACCAATGCGTTGCCAAAACTCAGGCTGGTCGCACTGAGCGAGAGCGCCGGTTGCGTGCCACTTCCCGTCAGGGAAGCAACCGTGGGCGTCTTGTACGCATTGCTGTTTATCGAGATGCTGCCAGACGCGCTGCCAGGCGCGGTCGGGGCGAACTGCGCGTTGAAAGTGCTGGATTGCCCCGGGGGCAGGGAGAGTGGGAAGTTCAGCCCGCTCATGCCGAAGCCCGCCCCGTTGGCGCTGCCTTGCGAAATATTCAAGTTGGCCGTGCCGGTGTTCGTCAAAGTAACCGGCTGGGTGTTGGCGGTTCCCACCATCACATTCCCGAAGCCCACGTTGCCTGGGGAGATGGAAAGTTGATGCTTCACCCCATTGCCGTTGAGGGTGACGCTGGACGTCGAATTAGAGGTATTACTGACCAGCGAGACGCTGCCAGTCGTGGTGCCGGTAACCGTTGGCGAGAACTGCACACTAAGGCTGCTGGATTGCCCGGCCGAAAGCGTGAGGGGGAAGGTCTGCCCGGTCATAGTAAAGCCCGCTCCGCTGACCGCAGCCTGGGAGACCGTTAAGCTGCCCGTGCCCGCGTTACTGAAGGTGACGGTTTGCGTGCTGGCGGTTCCGACCTCCACATCGCCGAAAGTCACGCTGCTAGGACTGGCGCTTAGTTGGCCCGAGGGGCGTTGTGCGTTCTGACTGGCTATGCCCGAGCAGCCGGAGAGGGCAGCCGTCGTCAGGATGAGCACGAAAGCAGCGAGAAGCGCCGTTGGCCCACGACGCGCCCCAAAGGAAAAGGCATTGTGATGTCTGGATGGCCATCGGCCTAGTAGAGCTGCTTCGCGGCGCACCGAGAAAACTGAGGAATCTGTTACCGCTGCACCAACATAGAATTGTTTCATATCCTCGTCTCCGCCTCCCAACAGCCCGGGCATGCAGAATGCGAGGTGGGCGCACCAAGAGTACGAACGCGGGCGACGGCAAGATACTGGTGAGAGGGCCAATTCTTGGACAGGCCAGATGACAGGGAGATGAACCTGCCCGCAGGGAATCCCACCTGCCCCAGAGGACAAGAAATGCTAGGTTGTCGGGTTCCCGGTGGATGTTGCGAAAGCAGTCCATTCGGCAGCCATACAGCACGAAGTCGAAGCCAGGCCGTTTCCGTACCATTGTGATAAGTGTCTGGCTCTAAGTGTATTTTTTACAATAGATTACAGAGTGCCCGAAGCGCAGCTCCTGGCATGGAGCGGAGAGTCTGGCCGAGCTCTGTCCCTCGACGACCAAGCCCTGGCGGCCGACCCCGATAATGTGGCCGCACTTCGCGGCAAAGCGGAAATCCTGAATTGGAAGGGGCGCCACGAAGAGGCTCGGAATTTGCTTCTCCGGGCGCAAAAAATCTCACCACAAGATGAGGCAACCACTGTGGAGCTTGCGCGGGCGGACTTCGGGCTGCATCGTTACAGGGAAGCGCGGCTGGAGTTCTTGCAAGTAGGAACGCCGGGGCCGGAAACCCGGGATCTTCAGACCGGGATCAGCCAGGCATTGGGAACGTTCGCGGAGGTTGGTTATGGACTGAGGCGGAACCGGAGGAATTTTGACTACGACCAATTGGGGGCGCTGGTTTCGACGCGGGTGGGCCCATCGAATCGGCTGGGTATTCTGTACCAGCCAACACTCCTCCGGTCGCAGCAGCCGGATTTCGATTCCAACTACTTTGGACTATTGCTGGACTCGCAGCCGTCAGAGAGGGTTACGACGCACATAGAGTTTCGACGGCGTGGCCTGCGGATCGAGATCATCGTTCCTGCCAGTAATGCCGTCGTGAAAACTGAAAACAACGTCACCCTTGTGCGAGGCGTGTTAAGGGGCGCAGGGCCGGGCTGGTTTGCGGTAGTTGATGTTCATACAAAT
>DATGVV010000502.1:0-2487 GCA_035299885.1 Chloroflexota bacterium
CCCGATTTGGGCCTACGCCAACTTCATGGATCAAGTGGCCAGCATCGATCGGCCCGCCAGCTATGGCATCCCCCTCCGCTATTCGATGGCTGCAGCACGGCAGATCGAGTCCCGCATCGGGCCCGAGCTCATGTACTTCGCGGGCCCGCAAGACCACAGCGAGGTCGTGCCGTACCTCCTTGGCTTGCCATCGTTCCGCTATTACAGCGGCCGCTCGGTCATCGCTTTGCCAAAGGACCAAGCCTGGTACCTGACGCAGGCCAGCACGCTTGCCAGTGATTTCCTGGCGGCCCGATTTGGGCCGCCCAGCGCGAGCGTCCAAACGTCCCGCGGCGCGCCCGAGTTCCACCTGTTCCGGGTGCCCGGGGAGCAGGCCGTGCTCAGTGATCCCGACTTCAAGTCGCTGCAGGCGGACCTCGCGCCGGGCATCCGCCTCGGGGGCTACGCCGCGCGATCGCTGGCTGCCGGCCAGCCCTCAGCCCTGGACCTTGTCTGGCGGGTGACCGACGGGCCGGCGCTGGCCGGCCTGCACCTCAGCCAGTACGCGCATCTGTCGGACCGAGATGGCCAGGGCTGGTCTACTGCGCCAGACATCTGGGATATCTCGGAGCCATGGACCACGGGCCAGCTGGTGGTCTCGCCATTCGAGCTGAACATTCGGGCCGATGCGCCGCTCGGCGGCTACTGGCTCGAGACCGGCTTTTACCAGACGTTCTCTCAGGAGCCATTCGGGAAGCCGCTCCGGATTGGTCCCTTGCGCGTCGCGGCAGCCAGGGCCTCGAACGCCTCCGGGGAAGCGCTGGCCACGTTCGGTGACGGGGAGCTGGCCCTGCTGAAAGCTGACTGGCAAGGCCCGGAGGTGGCGCTGCAATGGCGTGCCCTGGCAGAGCCGCGCGCCAGCTACACCGTGTTCGTCCACGCCGTGAACCGGGCCGGCCAGGTCGTCGCGCAGCAAGACAGCACTCCCCTAAGAGGTAGTTTCCCGACGACGCTGTGGCAGCCCGGCGACGTCATCCAAGAGGTCTACAACCTCGGCGTCGCGCCGGCAGCGGGCCTCGAGCTGGAGATTGGCTTGTACACCCAGCCCGACGTCAAGCGCTTGCCTGTGCATCAGCCGAGCTCGGCCACGGTGCGGGATCACGTAACACTGCCATCGCTATAGTTCGCCCGCATGCCCGAGCTGGACGTGGCCAGCTTGCGGGCGCGGCTGTCGGGCTACGAATGGCGCGAGATCATGTCCTGCCTGCGGTTTGCGCCGCGCTGGCCGGATAACTCAATCAACCCCCTCTACTGGCAGGACGCCTGGCGCAAGCGCAACCCGCGTGCCGGCGCGGTGGCGCTGCTGCTGGTGCCGCGCGAAGAAGGCTTGCACGTGCTGCTCACGCAGCGGCATGCCGATCTGAAGCATCATGCCGGCGAGCTGTCGCTGCCCGGCGGGTCGGTGGAGCCGGACGACGCCAGCCTGCAGGCCGCCGCCCTGCGCGAAACGGCCGAAGAGATCGGCCTGCCGGCCGCCGCGATAGAGATCTGGGGCCGGCTCGACGGCGTGTACGTCCCGCCCAGCAATTTCCTGGTTGCGCCGTTCACCGGCCTGGTGCTCGACCCGTCAGCCATTCGGCCCCAAGAGGATGAGGTCGTGGCCGTGGTAGAAGTGCCGCTGGCCACGCTGTTCGACCCCTCGGCGATTGGCCGCATGAAGGATGCGACCGATCGCGACGTGGACTACTACGCCTGGCAGGAGCACCGCGTCTGGGGCGCCACGGCCCGCATCCTGAATAACCTGTGCGAGGCCCTGGGCCAGCCCTGCGAGCCCTCCCACCTCGTCTAGTCCGTACACTTTCTGGGGTATGCAGGCCACCGGAACGAACTGGCGCGACCTCGAGGCGCGTTACTACATGCGGACCTTCAGCCGGCTGCCGGTAGTGTTCGAGCGCGGCCAGGGCTGCTACGTCTACGACGACGAGGGCAAGCCCTACCTGGACATGGTGGCCGGCATCGCCGTCAACATCCTGGGGCACGCCCATCCCGTGCTGGTCGAAGCGATTGCGCGCCAGGCCGAGAAGCTCATCCATACCTCCAGCCTGTACTACTCCGAGCCGCAGCTGGAGCTGGCCGAATGGCTGATCGACCGCTCGCCGGCCGATCGCATCTTCTTCACCAACAGCGGCGCCGAAGCCAACGAGGGCGCCATCAAGCTCGCCCGCAAGTACGGCCGCATGCACCGCGACGGCGCGTACGAGATCATCACCGTCAGTGGCTCGTTCCACGGCCGCACGCTGGCCACCGTGGCTGCCACCGCACAGCCCAAGTTCCACGAGCCGTTCCTACCCATGCCGGACGGCTTCAAGTACGTGCCCTTCAACGATTTCGACGCCATGCGCCAGGCCGTCAGCGGCAAGACGGCGGCCATCATGCTCGAATGCGTCCAAGGCGAAAGCGGCATTCATATCCACAGCGGCGAGTACCTGCAAGCCGTCCGCAAGCTGT
>DATGVV010000503.1:0-8056 GCA_035299885.1 Chloroflexota bacterium
TCGATCACCTGCGCCTTGGTGAAACCCGTTTCGGGATACAGGACCTTGTCCAGGTTGCTCAGGCTGAGCTCGCGATTTTCCACCTGAACGTCGACGCGTTTGGCCGCCATGTCCTGTGATAGTATCCAGCACCCGTGACGAACACGCCGGTCATTGACGCCGACACTCACGTCGACGAGACCGAGGCCACCTGGGAGTTTATGGAGCCCGGTGAGGGGGCACTCAAGCCGGTCACGGCCTACCCTCCCAATCCCGATCCCAATCGTCGGCCCACGCGCTATTGGATGATCGATGGCCGCCGCCAGCTGCGCATTACCCGCGACGATGCCAAGACGCACACCACGGCCGGCATGCGCGAGCTGCTCGACGTCCCCGCCCGGTTGCGCGCGATGGACGAGCTGGGCGTGGACGTGCACGTCATGTACCCCACGCTATTCCTGGTGGAGGGCACCGATAGCCCGGAGGTCGAGCTGGCCATCCGCCGCAGCTACAACCGCTGGCTGGCGGATCGCTGCGCCGAATCAGGTGGCCGCCTACGCTGGATTTGCGTGCCGCCGCTCAGGAGCATGGACGCGGCCCTAGAGCTGCTGCGCTTCGGCAAGGACCACGGCGCCTGCGGCGTGCTGAAGAAGGGCAACCAGGAAGCGGACCGCTGGCCCAGCGACCCCTATTTCTTTCCCCTCTACGAGGAGGCTCAACGGCTGGACATGCCCATCTGCTTCCACACCGGCTCAGGCGTGCCGGACTTCTCGCCGGCCGCCGAGTTCCATCTCAGCGCCTTTCTGCGCATGGCCATGCCGGTCCCCAATGCTTTCGAAGCCATCATCTCCTTCGGCCTGTCGAAGCAGTTCCCCACGCTGCGCTGGGGCTTCATCGAGGCCGGCGCTTCGTGGGTGCCGTTCCTCGTTTACCACCTCCGCCGCAGGCTCGAGAAGCTGGGCGAGGGCACCTTCGGCAAGCGTGAATACGAGCTACCGCAGGACGTGCTGAAGGCGAACCGCTTGTACGTTACCTGCCAGGTGGACGAGGACCTGCCCTATATCCTGAACTACGCCGGCGAGGACAATCTGCTGGCCGGCTCCGATTTCTCGCACGCCGATTCAGCCCAGGAGCTGCACTTCCGCGAGCTGCTCCGGCAGCGCGCCGATTCCGGCGAGATCAGCCCATCCGTGGTGGGCAAGATCACCAGCGACAACCCGCGCGCCTTCTACGGGATCTAGCGCACTCCCTATCCCGCCAGCGGGAGAGGGGAAAATCGGGGCAGGGTCACCTCCGGCGTCACGTCCTCGAACATCGCCTGGACTCGCATGCCCACGGCCACGTCCTGCCATGGACAATCGACTATGTTGCTGGTGAGCACCACTTCCCCATCGGTGCCGTCCAGCTCGATGCGGGCGACCGCGTAAGGCACCTCCTGGGCGAAGGCCGGCGTCGCCTGGTGGACCACGACGTAGGACACGACAGTACCGGTCTCGGCAAGCTTCACCCAGCTGGATTCCCATGAATGGCAGTGCGGGCAGAAGGCCTGCGGCAGCCAGCGAAGCTTCCCGCAGCCGGAGCAGCGCTGGGCTCGCAGCTCGTGAGCCTTGGTGGCCTCCCAGTAAGCGCTCGTATCGTAATCGGGGCTCGGCAGCGGCTTAGCGTAATCAGCCATGGCTCAGGCGCTCCTCAGCAGCAGCGAGCTTTCACCGCCCTCGCCGCAGCACAGCGCGATCCGCGGATCGCGCACCTGCCGGCAGACCGCGCGGTCGTATGTGTGGGGGCCCTCGCAAAGGTCGTCCACCACGCCGCCCGGCCGCAGCTGCTGCACGGCCTCGACGACGTGGTTCAAGCCCTGCACGTAAGCTTCGGACAGCAGCCCCCCGTGGGTGTTCACCGGCACCTGCCCATCCAGCGCGTTGTGGCCGGCCGTGACCCAGGCGCCGACTTCGCCTTTCGCCACCAGCCCGAAGTCTTCCATGTGGGCCATACACATGAAGGTGAACGGGTCATATAGCTCGGCCACGTCCACATCGGCCGGCGTAATGTCGCCGCCCGCATACAGCTGCGGCGCGGCCACCGAGCCATACGTCGTCCATAGGTTCGGGAACGGCCCCGCGCCGCCCATCATGGACGTGATGTACACCGGCGCCTGGCGCATATCCCGCGCTCGCTCGGCTGAGGTGACTACCAGCGCCACCGCCCCATCTGTGTCGAGGCAGCAGTCCAGCAGCCGGAACGGGTACACCACCCAGCGTGAGCTCTGGTGCTCTTCGATGGTCATCGGCTCGCGCATGACCGCCTTCTTGTTCAGGCTGGCGTGCTTGCGCTGGGTCACCGCCAGGTGAGCGAAGTCGAGCGTCGTCGTTCCGAAGCGGGCCATGTGGGCCGTAGCGTGGTGGCCGAAGCCGGCTGCGGCGTGCATCACGCCGTACGGCGCCGTGAACTGACTGGGGCCGCCCGACTCGCCGGCTGCCTGGCGGGTCGGCCGTCGCTCGCTGCGGCCGTTCATGGCCCGAAACACCAGCACGTTCTTGCACACGCCTGAGTACACAGCCATGGCCGCCGACATAATGGCCGAACAGGCCCAGCCGCCGCCCAGCTGGGACATCAGCTCGTAGTTGCACACCTCCATGCCCATGGCCTCGACGAACTCGCGCGGGCCGGGCGTGTCCGGCCGCCACAGGTAGGTCACCACGCCGTCAATGTCCTTCACCCTCAGGCCCGCGTCCTCGATGGCCTTCAGGCTGGCCTCGGCGGCCAGGTTCATGACGGTCGTCCCCGAGTTCCGGCTGAAGGTCGACCAGCCGAGCCCAGCGATGGCCGTTTTGTCCTTGATCGGCAGCGTCATCGGAAGTTGGCCTTGAACAGGTCAGTCCAGTCCTGCAGCTGTTGCTGCAGCTGGTCGCTGGTCTTGCCGGCGTCGATAGCCCAGATCTTGAACGGGAACTTCTCCGCGCCGCTGCTGTAGAAGTGTTCCTTGAGGATCGGCTGCGCGCCGTCCAGCAGCCAGTCCATATACAGCATGCCGGCGTAGGGGTGAGGCGCCTTGGCAGCGATGCCGACCTTGGTGACCAGCGCCGGCACAGGCTCGAGCGGCAGCCAGTTGATTGGCGCGCCCTGAGCCTGCGACTGCCGCACATGATCGCGGAAGATCGTCGGCGAGGCGGGGACTTCGCCTTTGGCGACCAGGTCCTGCAGCGCCTTCCCCGAAATCTGCTGCACCGAAGGCTGCTGCTGGCTGCTGAGCTGCTTCAGGAACTCGCGTCCTTTCTGGTCGCCCATCGCTAGCAGGATGGAGCCTATCCAGTTCGAGCCAGTGGTCGAGCCAGCCAGCGCCAGCTTGCCCTTGAGCGCCGGGTTCAGCAGATCGGCCTGCGTCTTCGGTACGGCGCTCTCGACAATCAGCTTGGTGTTGTAGCCAAAACCGATAAGCGTCGTCCAGTCGCTGGCGCCCGTCGCCAGTGGGGCTTCAGCACCGAGCTTGAGGTCGGCGGCGATGTTAGTCAGCGCCGGGGAGTAGAACGGCGTCACGAGCTTGGCATCGGCCAGCACGAGGAGCTGATTCCCCTCGAACAGGTCGAAAGTCTGCCGCCCAGCCTGGGCCTCCTGCGTGGCCTTGGTGATCAGGTCGATGGCGTCCGCACGGAAGACGTTTACCTGCACGTACGGATACTTTTGCTTGAAGCCGTTGGTCACCCCGTCTATGGCGTCGCCAGCCATGGATGTGTACCAGGTGACGGTGCCCTCTTTGCGCGCTCCCGCCTCCAGCACCTGCTGGCGATCGGTGCCCTGGTAGCGGGCGATCTCCGGCGGCGTGCTGAGAGCGCCGGAAGCCTGTCCCGCGGCTCCGCTCGAGGCCGGCGTTTGAGCGCCTCCACAGGCAGCCAGCAGCAAGGCTCCCAAAATTCCGCCAATGAGCTTGTGCATGGGTGCTCTCCTTCCGCCTATGGCACGTCCTTCTCAGACAACCCGTAAAACCGCAGCGCGTTGTGGAACAGGATCTTCTCCTTGGCCCGATTCGAGATGTCGCTCCGCTCGACGAACTCGGGGATGTCGCCCAGGAAATCCTTGCGATCGCGCTCGTGCGGGTAATCGGACGGGAAGAAGATGTTGTTCTCACCCAGCAGCTCGATGGCGTACGGCAGTGTCTTCTCCTCGACTTCGCAGGAATAGTAGATGCTGCCTCCGTTCAGGTACTCGCTGGGCTTCTTGCTGAGGAATGGCGACCAGCGCTTGGCCCGCCGCTCGTATTCCTCGTCCAACCGGTCCATCATGTATGGCACCCAGCCGATGCCCGCTTCCAGGTAGGCGACGCGCAGCTTGGGGAAGAACTCGAACACGCCATCCAGCACCATGCTGGTCAGCTGCAGCATCTGCGAAAAAGGATGCTCCAGGGCGTGGGTCTTGATGAATGTATCGAAGAAGTCGAAGCCCCAGCCTTTGCTGGGCGCGCCATGGCAGGCCAGCACGCAGTCGAGCCGCTGCGCCTCCTCGTAGATGGGATGGAAGTCCTTGTGCCCATATGCTTTGGCCAGTCCCGTGGCCGCCGGCAGACAGGCGCCAGGCATGCCCAACTCGGTCACCGCGCGACGCAGCTCTTGCACCGCCGCCGGCACGTCATGGATCGGCAGCAGCGCCAGTCCCTTGAAGCGCGGGCTGACCAGCATGTACTTGTGATACAGCCAGTCGTTGTAGGCCCGCGCCAGGCCAATTGCCCAATCGCGATCCTGGATGAGCCCAAAGGCCAGCCCCGAGGTCGGGTACAGGAACGTCATCTCGATGCCGGTATCGGCCATGAAGCTGAGCCAGCTCTGGGCGTCGCCCTCGCTCAGCTTGTCGCTCATGACTCGGAACCAGCCATCCAGCGACGGGAAGAAGGGCATCACCCCCACGCCGGACTTGCCCTTCACCGGCTGCCCGCAGTAGTAGGCATACTCCGCCAGCTCGGCATCACGCTCGATGCAGTGCCCGTCCCCGTCGATGACCCGGAACTTCTTGCTCATGGCGGCCATTGTAATAGGTCACGAGATACGTTATGATGTGACCTGTTATGTCTGAGGAAAAGATCCCAATCCACGAATTCCGTGCCCGCACGGCCGAGATCTTGAGGTCAGTGAAAGAGACCAAAGCTGCCTACGTGATCACCAGCCGCGGCGAGCCCGTGGCCGAAGTCGTGCCCTATGGCACGCCCATCCGCAAAAAGGGCAAGCCAATCCTGGGCATTTTTGAGGTTGAGAACTATGTCCATCCCTGGGAGGAGGAGGGCATTTCCGAGCAGGAATACGAGGACAGAGAGCGCGCCAAGCGGATTGCATACCAGGAGTGGCGTGCTGAGAAGATCCACCGCCGAGCCTTGGGTCTGCCTGAGCAGGATGAGCCAATGCCAGAGTTTGAGTGAGGATCTTCGTGATGGACACCGCCGCGCTGTTGCGCGCGGTGTTCTTCCCTCGGGACCTCACCCGGCTTGGCCGAGCGATCATTGATTTTGCGCAGGATTACCAGGCCGAGCTCGTTGTGCCGGTCATGGTGCTCGTCGAAATGGACCTCCAGTTACGTCGCAGACGAAAGATCATCAAGCAGACCTTCCAGGAATTTCTTTCGGCCATCATGGAGGCCGACTACATGCGCATCGAGCCGCTTGGTCTCGATCAGGTGCGCCTGATTCCCAACCTGCTCGCTATTCCGGAGCTAAACGACCGCATCATCGTGGCGCATGCGCTCACCAACGACGCTCCGCTAATGACCAATGATCACATCATCCGCGAGTCTGGGTTGGTGGAGACGGTGTGGTGAAGTTCCATACCGAGTACCTCACGTTCGACACGCCCAAGCGGCGCGAGTACGTGAACGCCATCGTCAAGGTCATGGGCGCGTGCGCCGGTGGCACAAGGCTTGCGCGGCAAGCGTCCCGATGAGCCAGTTCCCGATCGACGTCCGCGATACGGACGACGCCTATATCGTGAATATCCGGCTGCCTTCCGACGTTGAGGCAGGCAGGGCCCGGGTCGTCCACTGCCAGGACGGCATGCTGCAGCTCGAGCTGCCTAAAGCGCACGCCAGCCCAGCGCCCAATTTTGAGGGCACGAAGCCGGCGACGAGGCATGGCGAGGACGTCGTCGAGGAAGCGTCCGACATGTCATTCCCGGCCAGCGATCCGCCATCCTGGACGCCTGGCCGGCCGGGCGGCGGCGCCGAAGGCTGATCCTGCGATACTCAAGGCTGAGTGCCTGCCGCTAGCCTACCGGCCCGGTCCGATGTCGCCCAGGAATTCACGTGGGACCTCGAATCGATCTACCCCAGCGCCGAGGCCTGGGATGCGGACTTCCGCGCTCTAGAACAGCGCCTTCCAGAGCTCGCCGCCTTCGAGGGCAAGCTCGGCGCCTCAGCCGCACAGCTCGCCGTCGGCCTGAAGCTGCGGGACGATCTGGAGGTCACCCTGGGCAAGCTGTTCAGCTACGCCCACATGAAGCGCGACGAGGACACCACCCAGCCCGCCGCGCAGGCGCTGTACGACCGCGTCGTTGGCCTGTACGCTCGCTTCAGCACCGCCGCGGCGTTCTTCACGCCTGAGATCGTGGCTCTCGATCCAGCAGAGGTCGAGCGCTGGCTGCGGGACGAGCCACAGCTGGCGACGTACCGCTTCCTGCTCGAGAGCACCCTGCGCCAGAAGCCGCACGTCCGCAGCGTTGAGGTCGAGGCCCTGCTGGCCCAAAGCATCGAGATCGGCCGCGGCGCTTCCAACATCTACGACATGCTGCAAGACGCGGACATGACGTTCCCGTCCATCCGCGATGAGCAGGGCAACGAGGTCGAGCTGACCCACGGCCGCTACATCCCTTTCCAGCAGAGCGCCGACCGACGTGTTCGCAAGGACGCCTTCGAGGCGCTCTACAACACCTATTCGGCCTATCGCAACACCATTGCCTCGAGCTACGCCACGTCCGTCAAAGGCGACGTGTTCTACGCTCGCGCGCACAACTACTCGTCTGCGCAGGAAGCCGCCATGGATGGCGAGAACATCCCGCTCGACGTCTACACCAACCTTATCGGCACGGTCGAGAGCCGGCTGGACCTGATGCAGCGCTACTTGCGCCTGCGCAAGCGTGTGCTCGGCCTCGACGAGCTGCACATGTACGATGTCTATGCCCACCTGGTGCCCAGCGCTAAGAAGGTGATCCCCTACGGCGAGGCCAAGGATCACATTCTGGCAGCTGTCGGCGCCTTAGGCAACGACTACCGCCAAGCCGTGGACACCGGCCTCCGCTCCCGCTGGGTCGACGTCTATGAGACGACCGGCAAGTCCAGCGGTGCCTACAGCTCCGGCTCCTACGCCACCCAGCCGTTCATTCTGATGAACTACCAGGACAATCTGGACGGCGTTTACACGCTGGCCCACGAGCTGGGCCACTCGATGCACAGCTACTACACCCGCGCCGCCCAGCCGCCGGTCTACGCCGACTACAGCCTCTTCGTGGCCGAGGTCGCCAGCATCACCAACGAGGGCCTGCTCACCCAACACCTGCTGCGGCAGGACATGGACCTCGACACGCGCAAGGCGCTGGTGAACAACGAGCTGGAGAAGTACCGCGGGACGCTGTTCCGGCAGACCATGTTTGCCCATTTCGAGCTGGACACGCACCACCTGGTGGAAGCTGGCGAGGCGCTGACGTTCGACGTGCTCAACCGCATCTACCTGGAGCTGGTGAGCCGCTATTTCGCGCCCGAATGTGTCGTCGACGATCTGATCGCGTTCGAGTGGTCGCGCATTCCCCACTTCTATCGGGCGTTCTACGTCTACCAGTACGCCACCGGCGTCTCGGCGGCCACCGCGCTAGCCAAGGCCATCCTGGCTGAAGGCCAGCCGGCCATCGACCGCTACCGCCACTTCCTCTCGGCCGGCGGCTCCGACTACCCCGTCAACCTGTTGCGCGCCGCCGGCGTGGACATGAGCTCGCCCGAACCCGTCCGCGCCGCGCTGAACCATTTCGAGGCCCTGCTGGACCAGTTCGAAGCGCTCTTGTAAATGTCATCCTGAGCAGAGCGAAGGACCTTCTCGTTCACCCCCGCGGCGGAG
>DATGVV010000504.1:0-14601 GCA_035299885.1 Chloroflexota bacterium
GGCCGCGGGTGCGCCCATCCTCCATCCGGACTTGTCCAAGTACCGCCGCGACGGAAGCGTCGCCGCGGCCGGCATGGGTGAGGTAGAATTTCACTGGGGCGACCTGCCGAATCTTCTCTCACACGAAATCAAAGAGACCGGCGACGTCGAACAGGGACTACGGCAGGCAGACGTTGTTCTCGAGAATACCTACCACGTTCCCATCCAGCATCAGGCTTATATTGAGCCGCACAACTGCCTGATTTCCGCCGAGGATAGCGGCAAGGTGCGAGTGTGGGCTTCGAATAAGGCGCCCTTTACCCTGAGAAGCGTCCTGGCTCGAGACCTGGGGCTGCCCGAAGAAAGCATCGTCGTTGAACCAACGTTGGTAGGCGGCGACTATGGCGGCAAGGGTTCCCCGCTGAATATCCCACTGACATACTTCCTGTCTCGCACGGCCGGGCGGCCTGTGCGGATGATCATGGACTCAGTCGCGGAGTTCACTGCCGCTAATCCGCGGCACCCGGCCTGGATCACCATCAAGACCGGCGTGATGCGGGACGGCACGCTCGTGGCGCGTCACGTCAAGGTCGTGTTCGCCAGCGGCGCCTACGCCGGCTTCAAACCCATCGCCGGCGCGCGCCTCTTTCCTGCATCGCGCCACACGGCCGGCGTATACCGTATTCCGCATTTCAAATACGAAGTCTTCATGGTGTACACCAACACCGTTCCGTGCGGCCATATGCGCGCGCCCGGTGGACCTCAGGTCGCGTTTGCGTGCGAAACAGACATCGATCGTGTGGCCGAAGCGGTGGGTATGGACCCACTGGCGTTCCGGCTGCGCAATGCCGTAGTCGAAGGCGAGGTCAATGCCTTGGGCGAAACCTGGAAGTCCGTTCGACTGCGCGACTGCCTGGAAACCGCGGAGCGCGTGTCGAATTGGGCCTCGCCTAAACCGCCGAACGTGGGCCGAGGGGTTGCCGCTTGCGAGGAACCGGCTGGCGGTGGCGGCTCCACGAGCCTAGTCCAGGTCCATCAGGATGGGTCTGCGACGTTGGTCACCGCGGTCAACGACCAGGGTTCTGGGTCGCACACCATCTTGGTACAGATCGTGGCCAACGAACTGCAGCTGCCCTTGGAACGAGTCACTTTGGAGATCGTGGGCACCGAGCGGGAGATCTGGGATCGCGGCAGCTCCGCTCAGAGCGTCACCCGCATGGCCGGGCAGGCCACGCTCCAGGCCGCGGCTGACGCGCGTGCGAAGCTGGCGGCGACTGCCGCGGAGTACTTCTTGGGCTGTCCCGAGACCCAGGTTCAGCTCGTGGATGGCGCTTTTCGCGACCCCGACCAGCCGAGTTTGTCAGCCAGCTTTCAAGATGTCGCGGCCCGAGCCTGCGTAAAAGGTGAGCCGGTGATCGGCACGCATCGGTACGTGAACTGGGAACCCAGCGACGCCACGAGCTTCATCGCTCAAGTTGCTGAAGTTGAAGTCGATCGGGAGACAGGCGAAGTGCGCGTTCGCAAGGTGGTTTCCGCCAGCGACGTTGGCACTGTGCTGAATCCGATCGGCGTGACGGGCCAGCTCGAGGGCGCCATGATCCAGGGCCTGGGTATGGCGCTCATGGAGGAGCTTCGGCAGACCGACGGGCGTGTTGAGACGGTCGGGCTACATGACTACAAAGTGCCGACTGTACGCGATGTTCCGCCGGCCGAGAATGTGCTCATTACAACGGGCGAGGGGGACGGTCCGTACGGCGCAAAAGCGGTCGCCGAGCTCGCGCTCCTCCCTCTGCCGGCGGCCATCGGCAATGCCGTCTACGATGCGGTGGGGGTGCGTATCACCGAGCTGCCAATCACAGCCGAGAAAATCTACCTTCAGCTCAGATAGCCTCGCTGCCGCCAGAAGCGCTCGGCAGCCGGGTGGAACGGCACGTGAAGGGGTGTGTCCGGAGCGTCGAGGCACATCCGCTCCAGCGGCAGCGGGCCCGGACCTTGCCATGGAATGGTGTGCTTGCGCTTCTCCAGTGCTGCGCAGAAGTCGGCTATCAGCTCATCCGGCGCGTCGGTCTGGGTGAATACCGGCCAGCCGCTGAAGTCCAGGCTGAGCACGTCTTCCGGCAGCTTAGGATAGTCCTTCTGCGCGACTATGCCACGCCGGAAACCCATCGCCTCGAGTTTGCCAAGAAGCGATCCTGAGAGCGGCAGCAGCCGCATACCCGCGTCGAGCGCCGGATACAGCCAGCGGTTCACCGCCTCGTCGAAGATCGCATCCACCCCGCCCCGGCGAACCGCTTCGATACGCTCGGGCGCCTGCGGGATGCGCGCCAAGTACTGCACTTCGCCGCCCCAGGCAATGACGTCGTCGAGCGAGAACCCGGCGGCTCCAAAGACCTGGTTGACGAACCAGTGGGAGGAATGGTCCCGCTGCGCCCGCATGCCCATCCGCAGCGGAAAGCGGCGTGCGCCGATGTCCTCAATCGACCTGATGCCGCTGCTCTCGGTAACGGCGAAGGCCATCTGGTCCTCGGATGGGATGACGGTGATAACCCGAACCGGCAGCGGCTCCGGAAAAGGACCCGTCCCTCGGTAGGCCAGCGTCAGCGGTTCGGCCGGGTTCACGATGGCTATCTGAGCCCGACCCTCCACCACCTCGTCGATGGCGCTCGGCGTATCGCCGGCGAACATCGTCAGAGGCCAGCCCGCCGCGCCCTGCTCGCGCAAGCTTACTTTCGCCTGCCGCTGGAACCAGTCGGCTTCGCCGACGAGTTCCGATGCCACCTCGAGCATCAGTCGTGAACGCGTGGTCGCCGGAATGGCGAAGCGACCATGATCGATCACTTCCCGGCTAACCCGCGCTTCTCCGCGTCTTGCACAAAGGAGTCGTCGAGCATGGTTGCCGGATTGAAGTTCCTGACCTTCTCATTGGTTTTACCCAGCTCGGCTATCCCGTCGGAAAGCTGCTCCGGCCGAACGTGGGGGTAGTCTGGCCAGACTTCGTTGACGAAGAAGTCATAGGTGTAGTCGAGGCCCTTCTGGTCGTCGTACTTCAAGTACTTCCTCATGACCTGTTGCGTTAAGCCTCTGTCCTGCTTGATGCGGGCCAAAGCCTGCACCAGTGAGTCCACCAGCTTCTGCGCAACCGGGCGGTTAGCGTTCAGCCAGGCACGCTGGACAGTCACGCTATTTTGTGCATTGGGTATCCGCTCGCTGGCTAGATCGGCTATTGCATGCGTGCCTGAGGCTTCGGCCAGCAGGAGGTTGGGCGGCACGGACAGGGACGCCTGGACGGCGCCGCCTGTCAACGCGGCGAGGGTGGTAGAAGGGTCGCCCGTGGCCACGATCGTCACGTCCTTTTCGGGGTCGATCCCATGCTTACGTAGGAAAGTGCGTAGGGCGACGTCGGCGGTACCGCCAATGGTGGACACGCCGAGCTTCTTACCCTTCACATCTTCAACGGAATTGATTCCCTGGACGGCCTCGAACTTGAAAGCATAAACGGGCAGCAGGCCGGCGATGAGCACCAGGTCGGCGCCGCCGCTGACGGCGCTCATCGCCTCGTTCCCTCCCTGCACGCTGATCTGTGACTCGCCGGCCAGCAGGGCACCCACGGTCTTTGTACCGCCGGCGATGTACTGCAGATCGACGGCGAGACCGTTCCTTTGGAAATAGCCCCCGTCCAGGGCCACCCATGCGGGCACCTGGTCAACCGAGGAGGCGCTGTAGATCACGAGCAGCTTGGTTAGCCCTGATGCGGCGGTGGTTGTGGAGCTCGTCGCCGGCTGACCTATGCCACCACAGGCCACCAGCAGCACGGCGGCAGCGATGGCCGTCGGGAAGATGCCACGAGCAAGCATTGGACAAAACCTCACGATTCGGAAGCTAATCAATAGTGTAGAAACGTGCGCAATTGTCCCACAGTGCAGCGATTGTAGCCTTGGCCGGATGCGTTGACAGTGATGTTTCAGATGCGTACCATGCGGCTGGAAGTAACCGGCAGTCGACGAGCTAAGACGGATGCCAAGAACGGGTTCAAAGTCTTGGACAGCGACATGCACATCATGGAGCCGTCCCCTCCGGCAACCGCCGGCGTTCGAACACCTGGGAGGAGTCACATGGCTGTAGACATGAAGACGTTTCCAGTACTTGCCGCCAGCATCGCAGCGCTGCTCCTGGCGGCCTGCGCGTCTCAAGCACAACCGTCTGTTTCGGCTCAGGCCCAACAAAAAGGGAACTGGAACGATGTTGTCGCTCAAGCCAACAAGGAAGGCAACGTGGTCGTCATTGGCTCCGGCTCGGACGTGCAGCGCACAGCCCTGACCGAGACGTTCATGAAGCGCTACCCACAGATCAAGGTCGACTACACGCTCATGGCGTCCTCGGCGCCGACGCCAAAGCTCCTCGCCGAGCACTCAGCCAATAAGGTCGAGACCGACGTCGTGATCATTGGCGTCGCCGGCAACCTGCCCTTGATGGACGCGCAGGCGCTGGCGGAAATTCGCCCCCTCCTGGTCGGCCCCGACATCGATGAGTCGAAACAACTCAACGGAAAGTGGCACATTGCCGACAACGCCGGCAAGTACATCCTGATCTTCAGCGCCTACGTCAAGCTGGCCTGGGCTTACCCACCCGATAAGGTCGATGCCAGCCAGTTCACAAATTGGAAAGACATGCTCGACCCTAAATGGAAGGGCAAGATCATCATGGGCGATCCGACCTCACCTGGCGCGGGCGGCGCCATGGCCGCGTACTGGTACCAATCGCCCGAGCTGGGCAAATCCTTTGTGGATCAGTTCTTCAAGCAGCAGGACGCAACGTTCTCGCGGGACGACAACCAGATGATCAACTCGGTCGCCCGCGGGCAGCATCTCATCGGGATAGGCATCGCCGACAGTATCCTGGTCGCGTCGATGGCGAAAGACTTGCCAATTAAGGCCCATCCTGCCGCGCAGCTCGCCCAGAAGCCCTATGTCACGGCCGGCAACGGAGGACTGACGGTGATGAAGAGTGCGCCGCACCCCAACGCGACCAAGGTTTACCTGAACTGGCTGCTGTCGGCTGAAGGTCAGGGCCTGTGGGAGAAGTCCAACGGCGTCCCCAGCCTTCGCCAGGATGCGCCTCATGAGGGCCTGTTGGATGTGATGGTACCCAAGCCCGGCCGCGAGTACTACGAGACGCAGAGAGAGGACTTCGCGCGCCACCAGGCGGAGGCCGGGCAGTACGTCAAGACGTTGGTGGGCGGATGAAGCGCAGATTGACGATCACGAGTGACGGCGATCAACCAAGGAGTTCCTCCTGAAGATCGGGCAGATTGCGAACGAAGTAATTTTCGAGTGCATCGGACCCGTACTGGTCATCGCCCTCTCGGCGTGCGCTGGCACGGCCCAGGTAGCGTCAACACCCGGTGCCACGAGTGCCTCCGGCGATGCTGGTCGGTCGCTCGTGGAGAAGGCGCAGCAAGAGAAGGAAGTGGTGTGGTATTCGGCCGATGCGGACGACGTTTCTGGCCCGGTAATCCAAGCATTCCAGAAGACCTATCCCGGTATCAAGGTGTCCCATACCAACGAGAAGCAGCAGACGATGTTCAGCGAGATTCAGGTGCAACAAGCCGCCAAGCGCGTGAGCATCGACGTGGCGTCAACCGCCAACGACGTGGCCGACACGATTGCCAACCATATGCCCGCGAGCGTCGATTGGGCCAAGCTGGGCGTTCCAGCCGATCGCATCCTGCAGGACGTGGTAGAGGTCAGCGGCAACAACGTGGTCATCATCTACAACACCCAGAAGGTCGCTGCTGGCGACGCTCCGAAGAGTTGGGAGGAGCTGCTCGATCCGCGCTGGCAGGGCAAGATGGCGGTGGATGGACGCGGAAGCTGGATGCCAATGTATCTCGCGTCGCCTGAGCTTGGCGGCCGCGAGAAAGGCCTGGAGTACGCAAGAAAGCTGGCAGCCCAGAAGCCCCTCTATCAGGCCAACAACTCGTCCATTGAGCCTATGGTGATATCAGGGCAAGTGCCTATCGGCACGGACGTGCTGACGAACTTCCTGACGGCGTCCAAAAAGAGCCCGCCGATTGAGATCGCCCCTGTCTCGCCGGTATACGAAGCCACCACATTCGCCTATGTGCCAGCGGGGGCCCCGCACATGGCAGCGGCACAACTGCTGGTGTCCTGGCTGGGCTCGCCTGATGGCCAAACCTCGCTGGCCGCTGCCGGCAGCGGCTCACTGGGTGCTTGCGATGCGACGCAACAGTCGGCTGCGACGAAGGCGCTGTGCAGCCGCCACATCAAGTTCGTAAAGTTCAGCCAGTTGTCTCAGTTCCAAGAGATTGCCGCGTATCAGAAGCAGGTGCAGCAGATATTGGGCACCTTTACAGGGAGCTGAGCGTGAAATACACCTGCATATCTGCCGACAACCACCTTGACTTGCTGTGGATGCCGCGCGACACGTGGCAGCGGGGCCTGCCAGCCAAGCTCCGTAACGTGGGGCCAAAGGTTGTGGAAACGGACCACGGATCCTTCTGGGAGTTCGAAGGCGGCCTGCATAGTCCGGCCGCCGACGGTACGGACAATTCACGGTTGCTCGATATCCTGCGAGGGCAGGGCTTTGACGTACCGGATGGGTCGCTGCCCCCGTCGGACCCCAAGCTGCTGCTGACCTTGATGGATCAGCAAGGGATGTATGCCGCGATCACCTTCGGCGGGTTGTCGTGGAAGTCGGCCAAGGACCCGGAGCTGCTGAAAGCGATTTACTCCGTGTACAACGATTTTGCGTTTGAGGTCATGGCCGCCGCGCCAGAGCGGCTGGTCATCCTGCCCAATGTCACCGCACGCTTCCCCGACGAATGCCCGGGTCAGATTGAGGCGCTCGCAAAGCGTGGCGCCAAGGCCGTCGAATTTCCGTACTGGGATGCGGGCCAGCCACTCTATGAGGACGTATGGGAACGTACCTGGAGCGTTGCCGAGGAAGCCGGCATTCGGCTGTGCGGCCACCTGGGCAATCCCGGTGGAGCGAGCGCCATACCGCCACGCCGGAACGGCGCCCGCAGCGCTTGGGGCTCGGCGGTGCCCATGACCGCTGGCCTGTACGTCGCGCAGCTGATCTTCTCTGGGGTATTCGACCGCCATCCCGAGCTTCGCTTCTGCTTCGCCGAGACGCGCATCGGCTGGGCGCCGTTTTGGCTGTCCTGGGCGGACCGCCAGGTGACGATCGGCCGCGAGGACGACCCGCGCTTCCGAAACGTCGAACAGCCCGGAGCGGCGACCAAGCTGAGTGCCCTGCCGAGCGAACTGTTCCGTCGCAACATAGCGCTCACCTTCGAGTCCGACGAAGTCGGCCTGCAATTGCTGGGCACCACGCCGGCGCTGGCCGAGGCCGCTCTGTGGGGCGGCGATTTCCCGCATCCGCAAGGCATCTGGGGCCCAAACACTTCGAGCGAGCTCGATGCCATGTTCATTGGAGTTGACCCGGCAATCAAGCGACGCGTGATGTTCGATCACGCGGCCGAGTTGTTCTCCATCCCTGTTCAGACAGCTGCCTAATTGCTAGCTGTCTCCGACTTGGTGAAGACCTTTCGGAACACCGCCGACCGGCGCCGGCCCGTGGCGGCGGTGCAGCACGTCTCGTTGGAAGCCGAGGCTGGCAGCTTCTTCACCATCCTGGGCCCAAGCGGCTGCGGTAAGTCGACGCTGCTGCGCTGCGTGGCCGGCCTAGAGACGCCCGACGCCGGCGAAATTCATATCGACGGCCAGGTCGTCTTTTCCAGCGCGAGATCAGTTGAGGCGCCGGCGGTTAGCCGGCCAATCGCGATGGTCTTCCAATCCTACGCCATCTGGCCGCACATGACGGTGTTCGACAACGCCGCCTTCCCGCTCCGGCACGGCCGCCATCGCGTCTCTCGCCGCGACGTCGACAGGCGCGTCCTGGACATGCTGGAGCGCGTGGGCTTGATCACCTATGCTCGCAGCTGGGCAACCCAGCTGAGCGGCGGCCAGCAGCAGCGGCTGGCGCTCGCTCGTGCGCTACTGTGCGACCCTAAGGTCCTGCTGCTCGATGAGCCGCTGTCTAACCTGGACGCTCGGTTGCGCACTGCCATGCGGACCGAACTGAAGTCTTTCCAGCGCCTGCTCGGCGTGACCACAATCTACGTTACGCACGACCAGAGCGAGGCGCTGGCCCTATCCGACCGCGTGGCTGTCATGGTCGACGGAAAGATCCAGCAGGTCGGCACGCCCGAGGACATCTACAACGCGCCCGCCACACCTTTCGTGGCCAGCTTCATCTGCAATGCCAACCTGATCCCGGCCCGGGCCACGAGTGGGGCCGTCGAGACGGCCTTCGGGTCCGTCCACTGCGGCGCTCAGACAGCGGCCGGGGAGGGCACGTTGTCCATCCGCCCCGAGCACGTGCGCGTGTGGACCGTCTGTCCCGATGGCCAGCCCAACGTCTTCGCCGCCAGGGTGCTGGCCAGTGATTTCTTAGGCGACCGCCGCGACTGTGCGCTCGAGCTAGCCGGCCTCACCCTCCGCGCCAGCGCTCCAGCCGACGCCGAGCTCCACGTTGGCGCCGCGGTTTGGGCCGAGCTCCCGCCCGAGCGAACGACGTTCCTGCTGCCCTAACATGGCCGCCTACGCGGGCGCCTTCGCCCCCGCTCGACTGAGAGTGCCGTGGGGCCGCCTCGTCAGACCCCTACTACTGGCCATCATCCTGTATCTCGTCGCCACGCCGCTGGCGGCGCTGATCTACAGCAGTTTCAAAGCCAGCGGCAACAAGCTGCCTCTCGCCGTCGAAGGCTTCTCCGTCGCCAACTTCGTGGCTGTGTTTGAGGGCGCCGCCTCGCTCACCGTCTTGACCAATACGGCCCTGTACGTCGGCGGCTCGGTTGTGCTCGGTCTGTGCTTGTCGCTCGTGCTGACGTACCTGTTGGAGCGCACTGACCTGCCCGGCCGTGAGTTTTTTGCCACCGCTATCCTCAGCCCGGTGGCCGTACCGCACGTGGTCATGGGCATCGCCTGGCTGCTCCTCGCCAATCCCACCAACGGGCCGCTGAGCCTGGCTGTTCATGGCTTCACTGGCGCCACCCTGGATATTTACTCTATCGGCGGCATGGTGTTCGTCACCGGCATCCTGAGCGTGCCTGGGCTGTACCTGCTGATTTCACCCCAGTTCGCCCGCTTCGACGCCGCCTTCGAGGATGCCGCGGCCACTGCCGGCGTGTCCTGGCTGAAGCGTACCCGTCTGATCGTCCTGCCGCTGCTTTCGCCCGCCATCATCGCCGGCGGCATGCTGCTGACCATCATCGGGCTGGAAGCGTTCGACGTCCCGGCGCTGCTCGGTTACCCCAAGAAGATTTACATCTTCAGTACGCTGATTCAGCAGGCCGTCCAACCGCCAAACGGCATCCCCAACTACGGCCTGGCGAGCGGCTACGGCGTGCTGCTGCTGGTCCTAGCAGTGGGTCTGGTGGCAGCCTACAGACACGCCGTGCGAGCCTCGCATCGCTTCACGACCATCACCGGCAAGGGCTTTCGACCGGCCGTCGTGCGGCTGCGGAAATGGCGGACCGCCGCGGTCGGCATCGTGGTCTTATATCTGGTGACGTCGGTTGTGCTACCGCTGCTGATCGTGCTGTGGGCCAGCCTGCTGCCGTTCTACAGCGTGCCCAGCTGGGATTGGCTGGGGAAGGTCTCGCTCGCCAACTACGGGTCGCTGCTGACCTATCCCGGCATCCTCGAGGCCGCCGGCCACACCCTTACCATCGTCGTGGTGGCGGCCAGCGCTACCATGTCGCTGGCCTGCTGGGCTGGCTGGGTGTCGGTCCGGCGTCGCTTCGTGGCCAGCTGGCTGCCGGTCGAAGCCAGCTTCCTGGTTCTCGGTGTGCCTGGGGTAGTGATGGGCCTGGCGCTGCTGTACCTTTACCTGCTGCTACCCATTCCGATCTACGGCACCATCTGGATCATCGCCGTGGCTTACGTCACCCGCTATTTGGCCTTCGGTGTGCGCCTGATGGACGCCTCCTTCCGGCAACTGGATCGCGAGCTCGAGCAGGCCGGCGAGGTGGCGGGCGCCAGCGACTGGGCCATTGCCCGAACCATCATCGGGCCTTTGATGTTGCCGGCCCTGCTGCGCGGTTGGCTGTGGGTGGCCGTACGCGCGATGGGCGAGGTGCCGATGGCCCTGCTGCTGGCTACCAGCGCCAACAAGACGCTGGCGGTCGTGTTGTGGCAGATGTGGACGGTGAACGTTAACTACTCGCAGGCCTGCGCGCTGGCGGTCGTGCTGGCCATTGCCTCGACCGCCTCGATGTGGGTGGTCCGGCGCTACGCCGGCCGCGACGCCGGCACAGCCATCGCCCGTTGATTGGCTTATAGTGTGCCAGGCGGACAGACGCGGCGTGGGGCACGTCGACTACCTAACTGAAGGCCGAACGGAGCGCTGATGAGTGACCTAGCCGCGTCCTATCAAGCGAAGCTCGCGGCCCCGCGGTTGCAGTCGATGCGCATGGGTTGGTCGATGCGATCACCGCAGGTGCTGGTAGGCGCCTTCGTGGTCGCGATCGGCTTCCTGGTGTGCTACCCGGTGGTCATGCTGCTGCTCGGCAGCTTTGCGCCGCCGCGCGGAGTGACCAACGTCTGGTTCTCGCTGGACGGCTACCGTACGGCGCTGCTCGACGATGACGCCCGCCGAGCGATTTTCACTACCCTGTGGCTGGCGGTGGTGCGGGCCACGCTGGGGGTATCGCTAGCCATCTTCCTGTCTTGGGCCGTGACTCGCACCAACATTCCCGGCAAGCGCGTCTTCCACAATCTGCTGATCCTCAATTTCTTCTTGCCCCTGCTGCCGCAGGTTGTAGCCTGGTCGCTGCTGTTGTCGCCCAAATCGGGCATCGTCAACGTCTGGCTGCGTGGACTGCTGGGTAGCGATTCCGGCTCTGGCCCATTCAACATCTACTCCTACGGCGGCATCATCTTCCTGGGATCGTTGGGCTGGGCGGGCTTCCTATACCTACTGCTGTCGCCGGCATTCCAGGCCATGGACGCGGCCTTAGAAGAAGCGGCCAGGACTTCTGGGGCTTCCAGTTGGCGGACGGTGCTGCGGATAACCGTGCCTATCCTGCTACCGGCGGTGCTGGGCTGCTTCAGCCTGGCGTTCGTGCGCATGGTGGAGTCATTCGAGATCGAGCTTCTGCTGGGCACGCCGGCCCACATCTACGTGTTCACTACGCAGATCTACTACTACATCCATCAGCAGCAATTGCCTAACTATCCACCCGCGATCGCGCTGTCGACCGTGCTGATCGTGCTGACCCTGGCGGTGATCGCCATCCAGTCGAAACTGCTGGGAAAACGCAGCTACGTGACCGTGAGCGGCAAGAGCTACCGCCGTACGCCAGTGGACCTGGGCCCGTGGAAGTGGCTGGTGTTCGCCATCCTGCTGGCGTTCTTCTTCATCCACTTGGCGGTGCCGCTGTTCATGCTCGTGGTCGGTTCACTGCAGCGCACGACCATCGACTTCCGGATGGACGCGTTCACCTTCGACCATTGGAAGATCCTGCGAGACGCGGACGTGTGGCAGTCGCTCAAAAACACGCTGGTCGTCGGCCTCGTGGCGTCCACGGTTGGCATGCTGCTGGTCAGCCTGTGCAGCTACATCGTGACACGCACTAAGCTGCCGCTGCGCCGGCCACTGGACATCTTCACTTGGGTACCCTACATGGTGCCGAGCTTCGTGCTGAGCGTCGGCTTCCTGTGGGCGGTGCTCAAGGGCATTCCGCTGCCCTTCACGCTATACGGGACGCTGGCGCTGCTGATGATCGCCTTCGTGGTCCGGCTGCTGCCGTTCGGGGCCCGGTTGATGAATGGCACGATGGTTCAGCTGTCCTCCGAACTGGAGGAGTCGGCGCGGACGCTGGGCGCCAGCTGGGTGCAATCCATGCGCAAGATCGTCTTGCCCCTTCTGAGCCCGTCGCTGGCCATCGGCTGGCTGCTGTGCATGATTACCGTAATCCGCGACTTGTCGACGATCATCCTGTTGTATGGGGCCAAGTCGAAGATGCTGGCCATCACCTTCTATTCCTACTGGACCAGCGGTGCCATCGAGGATGCGGCCGTCATTGGGCTGTTCATGGCCATGGTCGGGCTCATCCTGGTTGGTGGGATCCGGCTCTTGCAGCGGCACCTCAACGTGAGCCAGCAGGCGGTGATCTGAGACCAGGGGCTTCAGACGTTGAGGCCGCCGGTGAGCTATTTCTTGAAGTAGGTCGCGGCCTCTTTTTGGTTGGGCTCGGCCAAGGCATCATCGGCAGGTTTGGGCCACCAGTATTCCTTTGCGTGGTCGAAGCCTTTCATCCAGTCCTCCTTGGCGGGGATGTCTGCGCGGTTGGGGAATTGGCCCAGGTCGGCATAGAAGCGCTGGCCGGCTTCGGTGAACCACCAGTTGACGAAAACTTTGGCGGCATTGGGGTGGGGAGCGCCTTTGAGGACGCTGAAACCGTTGGCCGATCCGTAGACGAAGTCGTCTGGCCACACGGCTTTCAACGGTTGGCCATCGCGGATCAGGCGGGTGGCTAAGTCGCCAGCGAGATTGGCCAGTCCGATGGCGTACTCGCCCCTAGCCACCTGGGCCATGCCGTCGTTGGCGTTGGAGCCGAAGGCCACGTTTTGACCCTGCATCTTGGCGACCCATTCTTGGCCGTAGTACTTTTTCGACAGATAGTATTCGTTCCAGCCGTAGCCGGCGCTCCACGGAACCTGCCAGAGAATCTTGCCTTTCCATTTAGGGTCGGTGAGGTCGAGACGCGTCTTAGGCTCCTCGCCAGGCTTGACCAGTTTGGTATTGATCCAGATAGGGACGTAACTGAGCGTACCGCCTAGAAGTGCGCCCTTGTGAGCTTCGTCCAGGACCGGATCGATGCGCCACTTCACGCTGGCATCCTGGACAGCGGGCGGAATGGATGGATCGAGCGCGCCGAGTCGGTCCAACAGGCGCGAGGTGGTCCCACCCAGCTGCGCGACGTCACCGGTATAGGCCTTGGCGTCCTGTTCGGTGGTTACCTTGGCCACGATGTCGGCCGGTTGCAAGCCAGTGGTGAGGTCGGCCTTGATGTTCGGATAGGCCTTGGTCCAAAGCGCCTGAAAACGGCTCACCTGGTCCGGCGGAATCGTGGTCAAGGCATAGACAGTCAGGCTGCCTTCCTTGTTGGCGGCCGCCTCGACCTGGGCCCAAGCGGTGGCCTGCTCCGCGGCCGTGCTCCGGCGTGCTTCGGCCGGCTGACTGCTTGTCGGTGCTTGGCTCGCAGCCTGGGGTTCGCCACAAGCCGCCAGCCATAAGCCAGCGGCAATGATCAGTGCGCTCGCAATCCGATTCATGCTGCCTCCTTAGCTGGGAGTCCTCAGCCGCCGGGCTGGCTGTGATAGCTTCTTGTACCATCAGCGCGGCGCCGCGTCAATTACGTAACGAGGAGGCAGGCGGGTGAGGAATGGGATGAAGATCTTCGACGCCGATACGCACGGCGGGTCCTGCGCAGAGGTGCTCGAGCCCTACCTGGAGCCAATCGTCCGGGAGCGGGTCCCGGACCTCGACAGTCACAAGCGTCCCATCAAGATCGGCCTGGCTGGAGAGATCCGCGAGGAGCCCTACAAACACAACTTCAGTTTCCATCAGATGGGCGGCTGGAGCCGCGACGAGGTGCGCGTGTTGGGCGAAGCCGGGCCCCGCAAAGGCATGCAGCGCACGTGGCAGCAATTCATGGGCACGAAATTCCCGACCGAGGGCGGCGTTTGGGATTCGGCCACCCGTATCCGCGACATGGACCAAGAGGGCGTGGACGTGCAGCTGGTGGTGCCGCATGGCGCCAACGGCCATCCCGACCCTGAGGTCGAGATGGCCTTCATCCGAGCCGAGCATCTCTTCCTTGACGACTTCTGCAAGCCGAACAAACATCGGCTCAAGTCGATGATCGAGGTCTCTCCGCGATCGATTGACGAATCGGTACGAGAGATCAAACGCTGGGCTCGCGAGTCTTGGGCAGTCGCCATTCGGCCGACGCTTCCGCTCGATTACCCGATCGATCATCCCGACATGGACCCTATCTGGAAGGCCGCGGATGAGGAGGGCCTGTGCGTCGTGCATCACAGCTTCTCGCTGGGCTATCCGGGCCACAGGGATCTGTGGCTGAACCCGTTCCTGGGCCGCATGGCTTCCCACCCGTGGGGCGCTATGCGTTTCGTGGCCGCGATGTTTTGCTCTGGCATCCTGGACCGCTTTTCAAACTTGAAAGTCGCGGTGCTGGAATCAGGCTTCGGCTGGCTGCCGTTCTGGGCCAAGCGGATGGACGATCAGGTGGATTACGTCGGCTACGTGGCTGACATGAAGCACAAGCCGAGCGAGTATATGACCAGCGGCCGCTTCTTCTGCAGCATCGTAATCCACGAGGGGCCGGAGATGGTCGAGATGGTGAATCGCATGCTGGGCGACCACCTGCTCATGTTCGGCTCGGACTATCCCCACTCGGAATCGCGCTTCCCGGAATCAGTAGACAAGGTGCTGGGTTGGGAAAGCCTAACCCTGGAACAGGTGCAGAAACTGATGTGGGACAACCCTGTCCGGGCGTTTGGGGAGCCCTAA
>DATGVV010000505.1:0-3984 GCA_035299885.1 Chloroflexota bacterium
GATCCCGCTGATCTTTGCCCTGTCAATCATGATCTTCCCGGGCACGATCGCCAGCTATTTCCAGGCCTCGAGCAACGCCACGGTGGCCAACTTCGCCGGCGGCGTCGTCAATTTCTTTAACTCGCAGACCGGACTGGCCTACTGGGTGCTGTACTTCGTGCTGACCGTCGCCTTCACCTACTTCTACACGGCGGTCACGTTCCAACAGCAGAACCTGCCGGAGAACCTGCAGAAGAACGGCGGGTTCATTCCGGGCATCCGGCCCGGCCGGCCGACCGCCGAGTACCTGAACAAGGTGCTGAACCGCATCACGCTGGTGGGCGCCCTCTTCCTCGGGATCGTGGCCATCCTGCCGTTCTTCGCCCGGTCCGCCACGAACATTCAGAACCTGGCCATCAGCAGCACCGGCTTGCTCATCGTTGTGGGCGTGGTGCTGGACACCATGAAGCAGCTTGAAGCCCAGATGCTGATGCGCAACTACCAGGGCTTCATTAAGTGATCGTCGTCTTGTTAGGTGCGCCCGGCTCGGGCAAGGGCACCCAGGGCATTCCCCTGGCCGAAAAGTTGGGGCTGGCGCACGTTGCCTCCGGCGACATGTTCCGCGAACAGCTGGAGTCCGGCAGCGAGCTGGGGTTGCTGGCCGAGTCCTACATGAGCAAGGGCGAGCTGGTGCCCGACGACATCACCATCCGCATGATCGAGGAGCGGCTGGCCAGGCCCGAAGCTGCGAGGGGCGTGATCCTCGACGGCTTTCCGCGCACGCTGGCGCAAGCTCGCGCTCTGGACGAAGCCCTGGCCAAGCAGAACAAGCGCGTCGACGCCGCGCCCTTCGTCGCCGTCTCGACCGAGGAGCTGCTGCGGCGCCTGGCGGGGCGCTGGATCTGCCGCGCCGCCGGCCATAGCTTCCACGCCGTGAGCAACCCACCCAAGCAGCCGGGCGTGTGCGACATCGATGGCAGTGAGCTGTACCAGCGTGACGACGATACGGTCGAGGTCGCTCGCAAGCGGCTGCAGGTCTATTTCGAGCAGACGGAGCCGGTGGTCAACTACTATCGCGGGCGTGGTGTGTTGGTGGAGGTCAACGGCGAGCAGAGCATCGAGGAAGTCGCAAGGGCCCTGGTCGAGGCCCTCAAAAAACGCCTGACCCCAGAATCTCCGGCGGCGGCGTGATCACCATCAAATCGAAACCTGAGTTCGAGATCATGCGCCGCGCCGGCCGGCTGGTGGCTGAGACTTTGGATAAGCTGCAGGCGGCCGTCAAGCCCGGCGTGTCGACGGCCGATCTGGACAAGATCGCTTACGACCACATCACCAAGAACGGGGGGACGCCGTCGTTCAAGGGCTATCACGGCTTTCCGGCCTCGATCTGCACGTCGGTCAACGACGAGGTCGTGCATGGCATTCCCAGCAAGCGGCGTGTCTTGGAGGAGGGCGACA
Source organism: Chloroflexota bacterium (assembly GCA_035299885.1). Taxonomy (GTDB): domain Bacteria; phylum Chloroflexota; class JAJPGV01; order JAJPGV01; family JAJPGV01; genus DATGVV01. The sequence continues at coordinate 1,438 of DATGVV010000505.1, forward strand.
TCATCAGCATCGACTGCGGCGCCATCATCGGCGGCTGGCATGGCGATGCCGCGCTGACGGTGCCGGTCGGCCGCACCACCTCTGAGATGGATCGCCTCCTGGAGGTGACGGAGCAGAGCCTGCATGAGGGAATCGAGCAGGTGCTGCCAGGCAAGCGCCTGGGCGACGTTTCGGCGGCGATCCAGCGCTATGCTGAGAAGAACGGCTACTCGGTCGTGCGCGAGTACGTGGGCCATGGCATCGGTCGCCAGATGCATGAGGAGCCGCAGGTTCCAAATTGGGGCACCCCCGGCCGGGGCGTGCTTCTCAAGCAGGGCATGGCCCTAGCCCTGGAGCCCATGGTCAACGCCGGCGCACCCGACGTCCGGGTGCTGAAGGACAACTGGACCGTCGTGACGCAGGACGGCAAATGGTCGGCCCATTTTGAACATACGGTCGCTCTCACCGAGAACGGCCCCGAAATCTTGACAAAACTATGAGGTTGGTAAGCAGTCTATGAAAGTGCAAGCATCAATTAAGAAACGGTGCGAAAAATGTAAGCCAATTAAGCGTCGCGGTGTTAAACTAATCATTTGCGCCAATCCAAAACACAAGCAGAAACAAGGCTGAAATATGGCTCGTATCGCCGGAGTTGATGTCCCCCCGAGCAAGCGCATCGAGATCGCGCTGACATACATCTATGGCATTGGTCCGTCCACTGCCAAGCAGATCGTCCACGACTCGCGCGTGAACCCTGGAATCCGGGTCAAGGATTTGACCGAAGAGCAGGTCAACCACCTGCGCGAGATTATCGACAAGGACTACAAAGTCGAGGGCGACCTCCGCCGCGAAGTCTCGATGAACATCAAGCGCCTGACGGAGATCGGCTGCTACCGGGGGCTGCGGCACCGGCGAGGCCTGCCTGTGCACGGCCAGCGCACGCGCACCAACGCGCGCACCAAACGTGGCGCCCGCCGCACCGTTGGCGCTCACAAGAAAGCGATTAAGAAGTAACGCATGGCCGAACGACCACGGCGGCAAGCCCGCCAGCGCAAACGCGAGAAGAAATCGGTCCCTCGCGGCCAAGCGCACATTCAATCAACCTTCAACAACACCATCGTCACGCTCACGGATCCGCATGGCAACGTCATCGCCTGGAGCAGCGCCGGCTCGTCGTCCTTCAAGGGCTCCCGCAAGAGCACGCCATACGCCGCGCAGGTCACCGCCGAGACCGCGGCCAAGAAGGCCATGGAGCATGGCCTGCGCGAGGTGGCGGTGTTCGTGAAGGGTCCTGGCTCGGGCCGCGAAGCGGCTATCCGCTCGCTGCAGGCCGCGGGCCTGGTGGTGACGTCCATCAGCGATGTGACACCTATTCCCCATAACGGCTGCCGCCCGCCAAAGCGGCGCCGAGTCTAAGGAGAACCATTGGCTAGATATACCGGACCCCAGTGCAAGCTGTGCCGGCGTGAGGGCATGAAGCTGTACCTCAAGGGCGATAAATGTATGACGTCCAAATGCCCCGTGGAGCGGCGTCCCAACGTGCTGCCTGGCCAGATGCAGGGGACTCGCCGGCGCAAGCCGACGGAGTACGGCCTGCAGCTGCGCGAAAAGCAGAAGGCGCGCCGCATCTATGGCGTGCTGGAGCGCCAGTTCCGCCGCCATTTCGAGGACGCCACCAAGTCCGTGGGCGCCACCGGCGACCGGCTGATCCAGATCCTCGAGTCGCGGCTGGACAACGTTGTCTACCGCATGGGCTTCGCCAGCAACCGCAACAAGGCCCGCCAGCTCGTGACGCACGGCCACTTCACGGTGAATGGCCGCAAGCTGGCCATCCCTTCGGCGATGGTCAAGCCTGGTGACCTCGTGGCCGTGAAGCAAAACAGCCGGGAGCTGGCTTACTTCAAGGACCTTTCGGACGAGATGGCCAGCCGCGACGTGGCCAGCTGGGTTGAGGTCGAACCCAACAACCTGTCTGGCAAGCTGGTGCGCCTGCCTGGCGCCCAAGAGGCGCAGCCGATTCTGGCCGAGCAGCTCATCGTTGAGCACTACTCGAGACGCATTTAACAAACCGAACGAAGACAGCAGCCCCTGAGGGGGGAGAGAGCGAGAACGAACTACGGAACAGATGATTGATATCACGTTGCCTCGGATTGAGGCGCTGGAGACCGGCGAGACCTACGGCAAGTTCGAGGTCCAGCCGCTGGAGCCGGGCTACGGCATTACCCTTGGCAACGCGCTGCGGCGAGTGCTGCTGTCGTCACTCCCGGGCGCGGCCGTCACGTCCATCAAGATCGATGGCGTGTACCACGAGTTTTCGGACATCCCGAACGTCAAAGAGGACGTCACCGAGCTCATCCTGAACACCAAGAAAATCCGCGTGAAGTCCTTCTCAGAGGACCCGGTGATGCTGCGCCTGGACGTGAGCGGCCAGCGCGAAGTTACCGCCGCGGACATCTACTGCCCCAGCGACGTCGAGATCGTTAACCCCGAGCTGCACCTGGCCACGCTGGACAGCAAGGACGCGCACCTGTCGATGGAGTTCACGGTGGAACGCGGCAAAGGCTACGT
>DATGVV010000506.1:0-12203 GCA_035299885.1 Chloroflexota bacterium
TAGCGCAGACGGGGCACGACGTCGCGGGCGAAGGCCTGGATGGTGGCCAGCCGGGAGCTGCCTGGCAGCGCATAGGGCCGGATCGTGATCTCGTCCACGCCGGCATCGAACATTGCCTGAGCCTGCCGCGCGCACTCCTCCGGAGTGCCGGCGACGGCGAACTCGGGGATGACGTCGTCCGGTACCATCGCCGCATGGCGAGCGCCAGGATGCATGTGGTCGTAGGTGTTGTAGGTCGTCCGCAGCTCTTCCCTGGCGGCGAGGGCCGCTGGGCCGAGCCTGGCTAGAGGCGACTGCAGCCCCTGCGCGACGTGCGGCCGTACCGCCTCCAGCGCCTGAGCCCGATCGTCCGACACCGCGGCGGCCACCCCGGCGCAGACCATGAACCGCTCCGGCGGGTGCGGATGCTCGTCCAGCCCTCGGCGGACCTGCTCCAGCGCGTCGCGCCGCACGCCTTCGTGGCCCACCTGGCCGGCCATGATCGCGCCATCGCCGATCTGCCCGGCCAAGCGCATCATGTTGGGGCCCGAGGCGGCGATCACGATTGGCGGAGTGGCGGTGGGGTCGGTGAAGGCCAGGCGGATTGGGCCGTGCTCCGTGGGAACTTCCTCGCCACGGCACAGCCGGCGTACGGTGTCCACGTAAGCGGTGAGCTGTTTCCGTGTGGCGCGTGGCAGGCCCATGGTTGCCACCGAGGTGTGGCCAAGCCCTACGCCCAGGATGCCTCGCCCGCCCGACAGCTCCTGCACGGTCATGATCGCGCTGGCCGTCACGGCTGGATGGCGAGTGATGGGGTTGGTCACGCCCACGCCCAGCGTCACGCTGGACGTCGCCGTGGCGGCCGCTCCGAGCAGCACGTACAGCTCGCGCCAGATGAGCTGGGAGTCGCCCAGCCACAGGGCGTCGTAGCCCAACTCCTCTACGGCCCGGCTCTCCGCCAGGATGGTTTTGGCGTCGAGATACTGGTGGAGCTCGACCCCGAAGCGCACGGCGGCTACGATACTACGCCATGGAATTCAAGTTGCGCGCCACCCGCCGCCTCATCCGCCAGCAGAGCGATGGCCTTGCCGACCGCCTGGATCGGCTCGTTTCGGCGGATTGGCGGAGGACGACGCCGTGTCCCGAGTGGACCTTGGCCGACATCGTGGCCCACTTGTCCAGCGGCGCCCAGGTGCAGCTCCGCGCGCTCGAGCGCGGCCTCAAAGGCGACGTCTCACCGGTGTTCACCAGCCCAGCGGAGCGCGCCGCGCTGACCGAGGCCAAGCTGAGCCTGCCAGAGCCGGCGCGCGCCGCCGACTACCGGCAGGAGACGGATCGTCTGCTTTCGTGCATGGACGCCCTCACCGAAGCCGATATGGCCATGTCGGCCTGGCACCAGTCCGGCGTGCATCCACTGCCTTGGTTCTTGGTCCAGCGCCTTGGCGAGACCACGATGCACCGCGGCGATATCCACGAGGGACTGGACGAGAGCTTCGAATACCCGGATGACGTCGCCGAGGTCCTGCTGCCCGACTACGTCGCCCGGCTGCCTCGCATGCTGGATCGGGATCGCGCCGGCGAGCTGCGCGCCGTGATCAGCTTCGGCGCGGCGGGCGGCATCCGGATCGCGCCCGGCACGGCCGATTATGTACCCTCAGCCGAACAGCCAAACGTCGTGCTGGACGCCCCAGCTGCCGCGCTGCTGCGCGTCGCCACCGGCCGGCTGCACCCTCAGGACGGCGTGGCTTCCGGCCGCGTCCGGGCTTTCGGAGATACCGTCCTCCTCACCCGCTGGCGCGATCTGTTCCGAACACTCTAGTCCCCGCCCTCGATCAGGTCCGCCAGGTGGCCGCGCCACACGCGCTCGATCGCCAGGCTGTCGCGCGCGCCGCGCAGGATCGCCTGCGGCGCATCGTCCGTCAGGGCGTAGCGGTGGGCTACTTTCAGCAGCAGGTTGGCGTGCTCCACGTCGGCCACCACGTGCACGGCATTGGTGGGCTGATCGCGGAAGGGAATGCCCAGATCAGCCTGCATCCGCTCACCCAGGCGCCGGACGATCCCGCCACCGCGGACGATCTCGTCCGACACGACCCACTCCAGGATGGATGATGCCGCCACGGCTTCCAGCCAGGGCCGGCTCTTGGCCAGGTGCAGCCACGCCCAGAAGCAGGTTTGTGCGAGCTCCGTGGGCTTGCTGCGCTCGAACTCGCCCTTGGGAAAGCCGACCAGCTCCGCCTCCTGAATCGACAGCGTGACGTGATCCGGCACGTCGCCCAATCCCATCAGCTCTTCCTGCTCGTGGGCCCAGATGAGGCGCTTGACGTCCAGCGGCGCCGCCCCCTGCACAAAGCCCCAGCAGTCGCGCCGGTTCTTCACGAAGTGGGCGCGCTGCACTTCGAACACCTGCGCCCCCTCGCGCGTGTAGTGCGCCGCCAGCAGCTTGTGGTACTCCGGTGAGTCGAACTGCGCGTTGGCCAGTTCGACCAGCTTCTCGTGGAGACTCACAGCCCGATCCTCGGCCCAACGTAGTCCGCCCTGGGACGCCGGATGCGTGCCTCGCCGTACTGCTCCAGCACATGCGCCGCCCAGCCCGCCACCCGTGCCGAGGCGATGACGTTGGTGAACAGCTCCAGCGGGAAGCCCAGGTGGTACATGACCGGCGCCGCGTAGAAATCGATGTTCGGATACATGCCCGTGCGCTCCTCCACGCAGCGCTCGATGGCTTCTGCAAGTACGAACCATTGGCTGCGGCCGTGCATCAGCTCTTGGAACACGTGCCTCACCGGCACCGCACGCGGATCGCTCAGCGCGTACAGCCGGTGGCCGAACCCCGGAATTCGGCCGCTGATGGCCAGCTCCTGCTCAATGTATTCGCCCACCCGGTCCACCGAGCCGATGGCCATCAGCGTTCGCATGACGTCATCCGAGGCGCCGCCATGCAGCGGCCCCTTGAGTGCTCCCAGCGCCGCCACCATAGCGGAGTAGAAGTCCGACCGGGTGTCGATCACCAGCCGCGCCGTGTACGATGAGACGCTGAGCTCGTGCTCGGCGTAGGCATTCATGACCACGCTCAATGCCTTGCAGGCAATGGCGTCGGGCAGCCGGCCGTTGAGCATATACAGGTAGTTGGCTGCGTGCGACAGGTCGGCATCCGGTGACAACGGCTCTCCGTTTTCCCCGATGCGATGCTGGGCGGCGACGATTGTCGGCAGCTGGGCCACTAGCTTCTTAGCCTTGAGCTCGTGCGCCTCACGGCTGGTGTCATCCTGCTCCGGATCCACGCAGGCCAGCATGGAGACGGCCGTGCGCAGCGCCGCCATCGGATGCGCGTACTCGGGCGTGATGCGCACCAGGTCCAGCACTGCCTCGGGCACCCCTCGATAGGTGGCCAGCTCGTCCCCGAAGGCCCGCCCTTCGTCCAGCGCAGGGAGCCGGCCCTGCCACAGCAGGAATACGGTTTCCTCGAACGACAACCGCTCTGCGATGTCGTGGATGTTGTGGCCGCGGTACAGCAGCTCGCCAGTCTCGGCATCGATGTAAGCGATGCCCGATCGCAGTGCCAACAGCTTGCCTGACCGTTTCCCCCGCTCGTTCTCAGGCATGAGACGACTACTATACGGCTTGTGCCGGTGCTCGAAAGCTTCGTCGACGTCTCTTCAGCCGAGTTTCGGGAGTACGCAGCCCTCAATCGCAGCCTGGTGGCTGACTTGAAGCAGCGGCTGGAGCAGATCCGGGCGGGTGGCGGCCTGCAAGCGATCGAGCGGCACAAGCAGCGCGGCAAGATGCTGGCCCGCGAGCGAGTGGCCCGCCTGATCGACCCCGGCGCCAATTTCATGGAGCTGAGCCCTCTGGCAGCCTGGGACATGTACGAGGGCGAAGCGCCCGGCGCCGGCATCGTCACCGGCATTGGCCAGGTGGAGGGCCAGGAGGTGGTGATCGTGGCGAACGACGCCACGGTCAAAGGCGGCAGCTATTTGCCCATGACGGTCAAGAAGCATCTCCGCGCGCAGGAGGTCGCCGAGCAGAACCATCTGCCCTGCATCTATCTGGTCGATTCGGGCGGAGCCTTCCTGCCGCTGCAGGCCGAGGTCTTCCCCGACCGCGACCACTTCGGCCGCATCTTCTACAACCAGGCCCAGATGTCTGCCAAGGGCATCCCCCAGATCGCTTCGGTCATGGGCTCCTGCACGGCGGGCGGCGCGTACGTGCCGGCCATGAGCGACGAGGCGGTGATCGTGAAGGGCACCGGCACCATCTTCCTCGCTGGCCCGCCGCTGGTGAAGGCCGCCACGGGCGAGGAGGTGACCGCGCAGGAGCTTGGTGGCGCCGAGGTCCACACGCGCATCTCAGGCGTGGCCGATCACTACGCCCAGAACGACGAGCATGCCCTGGCCATCGTGCGCTCCATCGTGAAGAACCTCAACCGCCGCAAGACCGTCCCGTGGCAGCAAGAGTCGCCGGAGGACCCGCGCTACGACCCTGAGGAGCTGTATGGCATCGTGCCATCCAGCTTGAGCAAGAGCTACGAAGTGCGCGCCGTGCTGGCTCGCATCCTGGACGGCAGCCGCTTCGATGAGTTCAAGGCTGCCTACGGGCCAACCCTGGTTTGCGGCTGGGGCCACATCTTCGGTATCCCCGTGGCTATCCTGGCCAACAATGGCGTGCTCTTCTCCGAGAGCGCGCTCAAGGCGACTCACTTTATCGAGCTGGCGTGTCAGCGCCGCGTGCCGCTGCTGTTCCTTCAGAACGTCCCTGGCTACATGGTCGGCAAGAAGTACGAAAACGAGGGCATCGCCAAGCACGGCGCAAAGATGGTGATGGCCGTAGCCAACGCCACCGTCCCCAAGCTGACGGTCATCATCGGCGGCTCCTTTGGCGCCGGCAACTACGGCATGTGCGGCCGTGCTTACGGTCCCCGCTTCCTGTGGACCTGGCCCAGCGCCCGTGTGTCCGTGATGGGCGCCCAGCAGGCCGCCAGCACGCTGCTGACCGTCAAGCTCGATGGCGGCGAAGAGCTGACTCCGAAGCAGCAGGAGGCCTTCAAAGCGCCCATCATCGAGACCTACGAGCGCGAAGGGTCACCCTACTATTCCACCGCCCGCCTGTGGGACGACGGTCTGATCGATCCCATCGACACCCGCCAGTACCTGGCGATGGGCCTCTCCGCCGCCGCCAATGCCCCCCTTCCACCCACCACCTTCGGCGTCTTCCGCATGTGACGGCCTTTGGCCGCATCCTGATCGCTAACCGTGGCGAGATCGCCTGCCGCCTGATCCAGGCGTGTCATGAGCTCGGTTCCGAGGCGATGTGCATCTACGCAGCCCCTGATCGGCACGCCAAGCACGTCCAGCTGGCCGATCGAGCCTTCGAGGTCGAGAGTTACCTAGACGTCGAGGCCGTGCTCGCCGCCGCCAAGCAGGCGAAGGCCGCGGCTATCCACCCCGGTTACGGCTTCTTGTCCGAGAACCCCGAGCTCGCCGAGGCCTGCGAGCAGGCCGGGGTCGCCTTCATCGGGCCGCCCGCGAGCGTCATCCGGCTGATGGGCGACAAGCTCGCGGCTAAGCGCCTGGCCGCCGAGGCTGGCCTGCCGCTGGTCCCAGGTTCCAACACCGAGGATCCCAGCCAGGTCGGTTTCCCGCTGCTCATCAAGGCCGCGGCTGGTGGCGGCGGCAAAGGCATGCGTACCGTCGAGACCGAGGCCGAGTTTCCCACCGCGCTCGAGTCCGCTAAGCGCGAGGCGGAGGCGGCCTTTGGCGACGGCCGGGTGTTCCTGGAGCGCCTCATCAGTCGCGGCCGGCACATCGAGGTCCAGCTCTTCGGCGACCCGGGCGGCCGGGTTATCCATCTCGGTGAGCGCGACTGCTCGATCCAGCGCCGCTATCAGAAAGTGGTCGAGGAATCCTCGGCGCCCAAGCTTTCCGAGCGTCTGCGCCAGCGTCTCCATAGCTCGGCAGTCGCCCTCGGCCAAGCAGCGGGCTACGTTGGCCCCGGCACCGTCGAGTTCCTGGTGCAGGGTCAGGATTTCTATTTCCTGGAGATGAACACCCGCCTTCAAGTGGAGCACCCGGTGACCGAGCTGGTCACCGGCCTCGACCTGGCCAAGCTTCAGATCCAGGTCGCCTTCGGGAAGCCAATTCCCAGTTCCGAATTCCCACTCCGTGGCCACGCCATCGAGGCACGCATCTACGCCGAGGATCCCGCCGCCGGCTTTCTACCATCTGCCGGCGTGATTCGCCGCTTGGAGCTGCCGAACGGCCCCGGCATCCGCAACGACGTTGGAATCCAGCTCGGTGACGAGGTTGGCATCAGCTTCGATCCGCTGCTGGCCAAGCTCATCGTCTGGGGCGCTGATCGCGACGAGGCCGTTGCACGCCTGCAGGACGCTCTCCGCCGCTACTGCATCCTGGGTGTGGCCACCAACCTCGACTTCCTGCTCCGCCTCGCCTCTGACCCGGATTTCGAGGCAGCCAAGCTCAACACTCGATTCATCGATGAGCACCCAGACCTCGCCTCCACAGAGGTGCCTGCGGACCTGGAAGCCGCCGCTCATGCTTGGCAATCGCTCCAGGCATCCCCCGATCCCTTTCGCTCCGGCTTGCGCCGGCCGGCTGGCGCTGAGCTCACGCGCGACGGCGCACTCATGTGCGACGGCCGGCGCTACTACGTGGCCGAGGACGAGCTGCGGGTCGAGGTCTGGCGCGATGGCCGTCGAGCCGTGTTCCCCAAGCCTCGGCCGCCCTCCATCGAGCAGGCCGCCCAGGCGCGCAGCGCTGCTGAGGGTGAGGAATCGCTGACCTCGCCGCTCACGGGCATGGTGCTCAAGCTGCTGGTCCGCGAAGGCCAGCAGGTGGACGAGCACCAGACCCTGGTGGTGCTCGAGGCCATGAAGATGGAGCACAATGTCCAGGCGCCGTTCGCGGGCGTCGTCAAGCGCATCTACGTCAAGCAGGGTGCGCTGGCGCCCGCCGGCTCGACGCTGATCGACCTCGCGCCCGGCGGCGCACAGAACAGCAAGGAGTAGCCCGTATGCGTTTCGCCATATCGATTCCGCAGACCTTCGCCGACGGCCCGGTCGATCCGGCATTCATCAAGAAGTTCCTGGTGCGCGCGGAGGCGCTGGACTGCTATGACAGCGCCTGGGATCAGGAGCAGATCCTGGGCAAGATGCCCACGCTCGAGCCTGTCGACTTGCTTACGTTTTCGGCGGCCTGCACGCAACGCCTGCGTCTGGGCAGCGCGGTCCTGCTCACGGCCCTGCGCAGCCCCGTGCACCTGGCCAAGAGCCTCAGCACGCTCGATAACCTCAGCCAAGGCCGCCTGATCGTCGGCGTGGGTCTGGGCGCCGCGCCGCGCATCTACCCCGCCTTTGGCGCGCAGGCGGAGACGCGAGCGGCTCGGTTCAGCGAGGGCATCCGCCTCATGAAAGCGCTCTGGACAGAAGATCGCGTCACGTTCGAGGGACGCTTCTGGCAGCTACAAGATGCCGCCATGGAGCCGAAGCCTGTGCAGAAGCCGCATCCCCCCGTCTGGTTCGGTGGCGGCCATCCCAACGCCCTCCGCCGCGCGGTGCAGCTGGGCGACGGCTTCATCGGCGCCGGCTCCAGCTCTACCGAAGCTTTTGCCGAGCAGGCTCAGAACCTCCGCGGGTTCCTCTCGGAAGCCAATCGCGATCCAGCCACCTTCCCAATTGCAAAACGCGTTTACATCCACGTTGACGACAGCCGCGACCGCGCCTGGCAAGCCCTCGAAGCCTGGTTTGCCCTGCGTTACGGCCGTACTGAGTACCAGCACATTGCCATCTACGGCCCACCCGACGAGTGCGCCGCCAAGCTCCGCGACGTATCCGCCGCCGGCGCCGGCCTCATTCTCTTCACTCCCGTTGCCAACGAGCTGGAGCAAATGGAGCGCCTGGCAGCGGAGGTAGTTCCGAAGGTGGGATAAGAGGTACTCGCAAGTCGCGCCGAGCATTGCGACTGTATCGGCTGGTGCATGGCGCCGACGCTCCGTTTGGGGATTTCCTGTCAGATGAAGCAAAAGGCCGCGAAAAGCGGCGGGAGCAGCTCACCGATGAGCGCCTCTATCGCGGCATTTCGATGTTCTCCTCAGCTATCACGGCCCGGCGTATTCAGAGGCAAGTGCCCCAACTGGGCCGCTGGCTGGCCATCCTCGATCTGCCCGAGGTCGGCTACATTGAGATCCACAAGACGCGTGGCCCGGACCACTACACCGTCATCGGATTACCGCTGATCCTGCGGCAGCACGTCGTAGCGATTGAGAGGCTGCGCTAAAGTACGGGCAGCCATGGAGCCCCAGTACATGCTGCTCGACGTGAAGACGGGCAATTCGCAGGGCGCGTTCGCCACCGAGGCCGAGGCGCTGAACGCCGTGGCGGACGACGTCGCACGCAACGGCCGGGCATCGGCTGAGGATTTGGCGCTAGTGGCCCCTAAGCGGCGTGAGAGCCTATCCGGTCCCAAGCTCGTGGACAGAGCACTCCAGCGCTTCCCGCTACGCCGCTCGGCTTCGCTCTCTCTGCGAATGCCAGCCCAGCGTGCTTCCTCAAAATCATCATCTCCGCGCTAGGCCCATGAACTCCGACCCCGCTGCCAGAGCCGCGGACCTCACTGCTTAACGTCGAGGGTCCGGTCACCGTCTGCTGCGATGTTGAACAGGCACGGCCCCGGTCTGCTGATACCGGTCGCTTTTGAGCCGAGGAGATGAAGGGCAAGCTCCAGGGCACGAAAGGCGACCTGGAGCACGAGCTGGAGGAGCGCCGTCGAGAAAACGTGCGTGAGGAGGCGCGTGACGAAGCACGCGACGAGGTCAACCGCCGCATGCCCTAACTCAGCGCGCAGAGTAAAGACGCCCACCGCCATGGTGGGCGTCTTTGCGCGTCTGGGAGGTTACGATGAATTCCGCCGCGTATGGCTGTAACTTACGAGGCTGCCCTTTCCCGAACCGAGGACCTCCTGCGGCTGCTCGCCAGCTGGCCGAGGCCGCGTATTCCTGCTTCCACTTATCGGCTGCAGTTCCACGCCGGCTTCACCTTTCAGGATGCCCGCCGGCTGGTGCCGTATCTGCACCAGTTGGGTGTAACCGACGTGTATGCCTCGCCGTATCTCAAGGCGCGCAGCGGGAGCGCCCACGGCTACGACATCGCCAATCCCAACTCCCTCAACCCGGAGATCGGCACCGAGGACCATTTCCGCGCCTTCGTAGTGGAGCTGCAAGCCCGAGGCATGGGCCAGGTGCTGGACACCGTGCCCAACCACATGGGCATTGGCGACGTCAAGAACGTGTGGTGGCAGGACGTCCTCGAGAACGGGCCGTCGTCGGTCTACGCTGACTTTTTCGACATCGACTGGTCGCCGCCAGGGGCCGACGTGCAGGACACCGACAAGGTGGTGCTGCCGATCCTGGGCCACCAGTACGGGCTGGTGCTCGAGAATGGCGAGCTGCGCCTAGTTTACGAGGATGGAGGCCTGTTCGTCCGCTATTACGACTTCAAGCTGCCCTTGGCGCCCGAGTCCTACATCCCGCTGCTCGGCGCCGCGCTGGAGCGGCTGCGCCAGGCCGCCACCCCGGGCCAGGCAGACGAGCTGCAGCGGGTCGAAGACATTCTCGACGCCCTGCGCCAGCTTCCGCCGCGCCGCAGGACCGACCTCGAAGGGCGCCAGGAGCGTAACCGCCAGAAGGAGCTGATCAAGCGCAACTTGGCGGCCCTCCATGATGACAGCTCGGCGTTTCGCCGAGCGCTGAACCAGGTGCTGGCCGCGCTGAACGGCCGCAAAGGCGATCCGAGCAGCTACGACCCTTTCGACGAGCTGCTGGCGCAGCAATCGTACCGGCTGGCCTTCTGGCGCGTGGCCGCCGAGGAGATCAACTACCGGCGCTTTTTCGACATCAACGACCTGGCGGCGGTGCGCGTCGAGGATCCCGAGGTGTTCGAGGCCACACACGCGCTCTTACTGGTGCTGGTCCGGCTGGGAGCGGTCTCCGGCGTGCGCATCGATCATCCCGATGGGCTGCGTGACCCGCGCGGGCACCTCTGGCGCCTGCAGCGCAGCTGCTTCGTGGAGCTGAACGTCGACCGCGTGCGAGAGGCCCTTGGCGACAATGTGGATCGCGCCACACTCCAAAAGCAGCTCGGCCAGCTGTTCGACGAGCACTGGGGCGGCCTTCACCTAGCCTCTCCCACCGCGGTGGAAGAGGCACAGTCGTTACCGATCTACACCGTCGTCGAGAAGATCCTGTCCGCGGGCGAGCAGCTGCCGGCTGACTGGCCGGTTCATGGCACCACCGGCTATGACTTCCTGAACCTGGTGAACGGTCTCTTTGTGGATCGCGCCGGGCGCACGGCCATGGACAACATCTACAGCCGCTTCACAAGCGTGAGCCAGCGCTACGCAGACCTGTCGAACTCCACCCGCAAGATGGTGATGCTGGTGTCGCTGCCGGGTGAGATCAATGGCCTGGCAGTGCGTCTCAAGCGGCTGGCCTCGCGTGACCGCCGGCACCGCGACTTCACGCTCAACGCGCTGACGTTTGCCGCCCGCGAATTCGTCGCCGCCCTGCCGGTCTACCGCACCTACATCGATCCCGACACCGGCCGCGTCAGCGATAGCGATAGCGCTGTGGTCGAGCAGACCACGCGCGAAGTCAAGCGCCGCAACCCGCGCACGGACCCGACCATCTTCGATTTCATCCGGGACCAGCTGCTGGCGGAGGACGACCAGACGCCAGAGCGTTTGGAGTTCGTGGCTCGTCTGCAGCAGGTCAGCGGGCCGGTCATGGCCAAAGGCGTGGAGGACACCGCTTTCTACCAATACAACCGCCTGGTGTCGCTGAACGAGGTTGGTGGCGATCCGGATGAGTTTGGGCTGTCGGTCGCGAGCTTCCATCGAGGCAACGCGCGCCGGGCCCAATGCTGGCCCTACTCCCTGCTCGCTACGTCTACGCACGACAGCAAGCGCAGCGAGGACGTTCGGGCGCGGATCAACCTCTTGTCCGAGATGCCGCGCCAGTGGCGGGTTGCGGTCGCCCGCTGGAACCATCTGAGCGTGCATCACAAGCCGCTGGTCGACGGCCGCCCCGCGCCGGATCGCAACGACGAGTACCTGCTGTACCAGACCCTCATCGGCGCGTGGCCGCTGGAAGACATGGATGACCGAGCCTACGACGCGTTTCGGGAGCGTATCACCGCGTTCATGCTCAAAGCCGCCAAGGAGGCGAAGGTCAACACCAGCTGGATCAATCCCAACAGCGCCTACGAGGAGGCGATCGCTACGTTCGTCGCGGCAGTGCTGGATCGGTCGCAGGAAGGGGGCTTCGTGGACGACTTTCTGGCGTTTCAGCGAGGCCTGGCCGAGCTCGGTATGTTCAACTCCCTGTCGCAAACGCTGCTGAAGTTCGCTTCGCCTGGCGTGGCCGACATCTATCAAGGCAACGAGGTGTGGGATTTCAGTCTCGTCGATCCGGACAACCGCCGTCCGGTTGATTACAAGCTCCGCCGCCAGCTTCTGTCGGAGCTCGAGCGCCGAGCCAGCGGCGATCAGGCGGCCTTTGCGGCCGAGCTGCTGAAGACGCGCGAGGACGGGCGCATCAAGCTGTATCTGACCTACCGCTGCCTGCAGTCCAGGCGCGACGGCCCGGAGCTGCTTCGCGACGGTGAATACCAGCCGCTGCGCGCGACCGGCGTTCGCAGCGTCCACGTGTGCTCGTTCGCCCGCCGGAGCAGCGCTGGGCACACCGCCATTGTCGTAGCCCCGGTGCTGCTGGCGGGCCTCATGCGAGGCGCGGGCGAGCCGGTTGGCGAGGCCGTCTGGGGCGCCACCCGGCTGGCCGTTCCCAGCCGGTTCGGCGCACGCTTTCGAGACCTGTTCACAGGGGAGTTGATCGAGGTGGAGGGCGGTAACGGCCGAGCTCATCTGCCGCTGCGCAATGTGCTCACGCGATTTCCGGTCGCGCTATTGATTAGCGAATGAGGGACATCCGCCTGGATCGCCCGATCGTCGTCGAGCACGTCTCTCCGCGGCTCGACGGCGGAAGATTCGCGGTCAAGCGCGAGGCTGGCGACGTCCTGGAGGTGTCGGCCGACATCTTTGCCGAGGGGCACGGCTTGCTCGCAGCGGCATTGAAATACCGGCCGTGCGACGATCCGGCCTGGAGCGAGGCGCCTATGCAGCTCCTGGACAACGATCGCTGGCAGGGCAGCTTCGCCCTAG
>DATGVV010000507.1:0-7174 GCA_035299885.1 Chloroflexota bacterium
GAGGAGCTGGCGGAGCACGACCGCCACACCCAGCTGCTGTATGAGCTGAGTACCGAGATGACCGTGCGCGACAACCTCGGCGGCATTTTCGACAACATGCTCCGGACGCTGGTGAGCGGGCTGGGGCTGAGTGGCATCCGGCTGTATGTCTGGCGTGCTGGGCAGCGCGAGCTGTCCGGCGCTGTCGAGCCGCCCGAAGGAGCGCGGCAGTCCGAGGTGTACCGCGTCCCCTGCCGCATCGGTGAGACGGAGCTGGCCGAAATGGACGTCCTCGCCAAGCTAGCAAGCCAGCCGCTGACGGAGGATGACGTGCGCGTGCTGCAGGGTTTCGCCAACCAGCTGGCCAACGCGCTCGAGCGCCGCCGGCTGGAGAAGGAGGAGCAGCTGAACCAGGTCCTAGCCGAGGCCAATCGAGCCAAGAGCAGCCTGCTGGCGGCGGTGTCGCACGATCTTCGCACGCCTCTGGCGGCGATCAAGACCTCGGCCACCAGCCTGCTTCAGCCGCAACCGGAGTTCGACGAGGCCGGCCGCCGCGAGTTCCTATCCGCCATCAACCGTGAAGCCGACCGGTTGGACCGCCTCGTCCGCAACCTGCTCGACATGTCGCGCATCGAGTCCGGCGCACTCGCGCCCCGCCTGGAGTGGCATAACCTCAGCGAGATCGCCGCCGACGTGATCGATCGCCTGCAGCCGGTGAGTGATGGCCACGACATCAAGCTGCTGGGCGACGATCGCGAGTTCCTGGCCCACGTTGACTACGTGCAGCTCTCGCAGGTGCTCACCAACCTGGTCGACAACGCCATCCGCCACGGCGCGCCCGGCGCTCCGGTTCGGGTGTACGTCTCCGAGGGGCACATTGCTGTCAAGAACAGTGGCCGCCAGCTTAGCGACGAGGAGCGCGCGCACATGTTCGACCGCTTCTACCGCGGCGACGGCCTGGCCTCCGGCACGGGCCTCGGGTTGGCCATTGCCAAGGGCGTCGTCGAAGCGCATCGCGGGCGCATCTGGGCCGAGAACACGGCCGGCGGCGTGGCCTTCCACGTTGAGCTTCCCGAGAACTGATGTCGCGCATCCTTGTCGCGGACGACGCAGCCGAGATACGCAATCTTCTCAAGCGCACCCTGGCCGGCCACGGACATACCGTCGAGCTAGCAGCCGATGGCCTGCAGGCGGTGGATAAGGCTCGCGGCTGGCGGCCTGACCTGATCCTGCTGGACCTGGCCATGCCGCGCATGGGCGGCCTCAGCGCCTGCCAGCACATCCGCGAGTTCTCGCCCGCGCCGATCATCGTCCTGTCGGTGATGGGCGAGGAGCACGACAAGGTGCGGGCGCTCGACGCCGGAGCGGACGACTACGTCACCAAGCCCTTCGGTGTGGAGGAGCTGCTAGCCCGCATCCGGGTTGCGCTGCGGCGCAGCACCGGACCACCCGCGCCACCAGTGTTCTCGTGCGATGGCCTGGTGGTCGACCGGGATGCTCGGCGCGTCACCGTCAATGGGCAGGAGGTGCACCTCACGCCGATCGAGTACGACGTGCTGAGCTATCTCGTGGTCAACGCCGGACGGGTGCTGACCCACGCGCAGATCCTGTCGCACGCCTGGGGACCCGAGTACGGGACCGAGCTCCAGTACCTGCGGTCGTTCATTGGCCAGCTGCGCAAGAAGCTGGGCGACAGCGCCGCCCGCCCGCACTTCATTCTGACTGAGCCCGGCGTGGGCTACCGCCTGCGCAGTCCCGATTGGAGTTAGACGCCTACTTCAGCTGATCCAGCAGGCTCAGGTCCACCAGCGGCAGCACCAACAATCCCCTCTCCCGCGGCGGCGGGAGAGGGCTAGGGTGAGGGTACTCAAATCGACGACTGAATGGCTGCTTCGCCAGCATTTCAGGCGCCCTCATCTAACCTCTCCCATTGCGATGGGAGAGGAACTGCTTCCCATTCTCAATCCTCCTCGCTCATGCTCACCTGGGCGCACCAGGCTTCCCAGGCGCGCAGACTGGCCCCAGGCTGAAGTTGATTTCGGCCTGTGGCGGCCGCCTCGGCTTCGCTGAGGTACCGTACTTGGCCGCCACTCATGATTTCCGTCAGCAAGGCCAGCCTGGCGTTCTCTTGCAGATAGATGCCGGTATAGACAACCCCGGGCACGCTTGTGCCGGCGATGACTGAGCCATGCCCGCGCATGAGGGCTACACTGCCCGAGCCCAACGTACGAGCCAGCGAACGGCCCATCGCCATATCCCCAACCAGCAGGTCAGTGCCGTCGCCAAACTCCTGGGCGATGTCCCACACCGGTACTTCGCTGCCGAGGGCGCCGGCCACGTGGTACAGCGGACGCAGCTTCACGTCTGTCGTGCCAAACGGGATCACTGCCGGCGAGTGGTTGTGGCAGATAGCCTGGACCTCCGGCCGCGCTTCGTAGATGGCGCCATGGATGAAGCGCTCCGTATAGGGGCCGCGGGTGTCCCCCGTCAGCTCGTGGCCTTCGAGGTTATAGGTCTGGAGGTCCTCTTCGGCCACGAGCTCCGGCGCCCTCGCCCGCGACATCACGAACTGCTCCGGGTGCTCCGGATGACGAACGCTGACGTGCCCAAACGAGTCCAGCACGCCGTAGCGGGCTAGGACGCGATTGCCGATGACCAGCTGTCGCAGCAGCCGCGCGTACGGGCTCTTGGGCACGCCTAGCCCAGGTAGCGCTTGAACCAGGCCATGGCCTGCTGCCAGGCCTGGTTGGCCGTCTCCGGGTTGTACCGGTCCGGGTTCTGATGGTTGTGGAAGGCGTGCTGGCTGTTGGGGTAAACGGTGTGCTCGAACGTCTTGCCGTGCTGCTTCATGGCCGCCACGATGGCGTCGATCCCGGCGTTGATGCGCTCGTCGAGCGCGCCGTAGATGGCCAGAACGGGCGCGGTGATGTTGGCGACGTCGTCCAGAGGCGGGTTGGGCCCGTAGAACGGGGCCGCCGCCGCCAGTCGCGGCTCCCTCGTGACCAGGCGCCAGGTCTGACCACCGCCGAAGCAAAAGCCGATAGCGCCGACCGGTCCCACATTCATGCCGATGAGCGTGTCCACGGCCGCCTTGAGGTCGCCCACATGCCGCTCCGGCGGGATGTTGGTCAACAGCGGCGGCACATCGGCCGCCGGGTCTTTGAACTTCGAAGTCGGACCTTCGCGCGTCAGCAGGTCGGGGGCAATGGCCACGTAGCCGTGCGAAGCCAGCCCGAGCGCCACGTCCTTGACGTACTCCACCAGGCCGCGGTTCTCATGGCAGACCACCACCCCCGGCTTTGGCCCCTGAGACTTGGGCCGCGCTTGGAAGGCCTCGATGGTGTCGCCACCGCTCTTGTAGGTGATCATCTGGCCTTCGACGTCCTGGCCGCCGTCCTGCCAGGGGTTGTCGCCCCCGGCGAACATGGCCGGCCGAGTGCGGCCGCTGACCACCGGCAGCCCCTCCAGGATGGCCAGGTCGGCGCCGCACGTGATCAGCCGCCGCTTCAGCTCGTCGTAGCCGTACTGGCCCAGCCGGTACTCCTCGACGAATTCCTCGATGACGTAGCGTTCAATGTCGTTCATTTGTCCAGACCTCTCTCTACAGCAGATTGAACCAGGGAATTGTCGATGATCTTCTTCACGTCGAAATCCTTGACCTTGGGATTCGTCTCCGCCAGTACGGTGACGGCATCGGCGAAGTCCTCAGTCTTGATCGTGGGCGCCGATGGGAACAGGTTGTAAGCGCGAGGATCGCGAGGAATTTCTTCGGGAACATGCTTCTCCAAGGACTCCAGGATTGAGGGAACCAGGTCTATTATCGCCTCAATGCCTGATATGAACCGCCACTACCCGGATCTCCACGACCACATCGAGCGGCTCGACGCCGAAGGCCTGCTGGTCCGCGTCAAGCGGCCCATCGACAAGGACTCCGAGCTGCACCCGTTGGTGCGCTGGCAGTTCCGCGGTGGCATCGACGAGCCGGACCGCAAAGCCTTCCTGTTCGAGCATGTCGTCGACGCCAAAGGCAAGCGCTACGACATCCCGGTCGTGGTGGGCGCGCTGGCCGCTAACCGGCGCATCTACAGCCTGGGTATCGGCTGCAAGCTCGAGGACATCCGTCAGCGCTGGGATCATGCCAAAAACCACCCGGTCGAACCGGTGGTCGTGCAGGACGCGCCCGTCCACGAGGTCGTGGAGGACACCGTGGAGTCGCTGCCGGTGCCGATCTCCACGCCTGGCTGGGACAATGCGCCGTACGTCAGCGCCGGCCACTACATCACGCGCGACCCGGACACCGGCAGCTACAACGTCGGCAACTACCGCGCCCAGATCAAGGCGCCCAAACGGGTTGGCTGCAACATCTCGCTCGAGCTCGGCCAGGGCGCTTACCTGCACTGGCTCAAGTACAAGGAGCGGGGCGAGCCCATGCCGGCCGCTCTGGCCATCGGCGGCCCGCCGTGCCTGTCCTACGTAGCCGTCCAGAAGCTGCCATACGACATGGACGAGTACTGGGCGGCCGGTGGACTGGTCCAGGCGCCGTTCCGGCTCGCCAACGCCAAGACGCTCGACCTGCTGGTGCCCGCCGATGGCGAGATCGTCGTCGAAGGCTGGATCAGCACCAAGGAGCTGGAGCCCGAGGCGCCCTTCGGCGAGTCACACGGCCACGTCAACCCCAAGGAGTACAACCTTTTCATGGACGTGACCGCCGTCACGCGCCGGCGGAACGCCATCCTGTGCTCGATCATCAGCCAGGTCACGCCTAGCGAAAGCGGCATGATCAAGAAGGTCGCCTACGAGCCGCTGTACCTGGACCACATCCGCAACCAGGTTGGGGTCAAGAGCGTCATTCGCGTGGCGCTGCACGAGCCGCTGACCAGCCTGCAGAAGGTGACCGTCGTCCAGTTCCGCAACCCCACTCCGGTGGACGTCTGGCGGGCGCTGATGGCAGCGGTCGTCTTCCGGCCCTCGATGAGCAAGATCGTGGTGGCGGTGGACGAGGACATCGATCCCGAGGACCCCGATGCGGTGTGGTGGGCGATGGGCTACCGCAGCCGGCCGCAGCGCGACGTCCAGATCTTCCATGGCACCGACGTGGGCCATGGTCCCCGACACGACGAACGTGGTGCCGCCGAGGATGCCGCCGTCATGTGGGATGCCACCCTCAAGGAGCCGTTCCCCCCGATCAGCCTGCCCAAGCGCGAGTTCATGGAGCACGCCCGCGCCATCTGGGAAGAGCTGGGCCTACCCCCGCTCAAGCCCAAGCAGCCCTGGTTCGGCTACTCCCTGGGCGATTGGAACTCCGAGCTCGACGAGGAAGCCGCCCTAGCTGTCCGCGGCGACTACTGGCAAACAGGCGAGAAAATCGCCCGCCAGCGCCGCTCCACCGACGACATCCCCATGAATACCAGCTTCTACGGTCCCCCGGGATAATTCCGTCTCGCTCTGGGAGAGCGCTAGGGTGGGGGTTTCTTCTCCGCCTCCGGGTGCAGGGTCAAATAGCCGGCGAGGACAATAATGCCGACGACGATGCAGCTGTCGGCCACGTTGAACCAGGGCCAGCGCAGATCGCCGATGCCGACGTCGATGAAATCGACGACGTAGACGTGCTGGATGCGGTCCACCAGGTTGCCGATGGCGCCGCCGAGCTGCATGCCCAGGCAGACCGTGAGCAGGTGATTGTTGCGCGGCAGATAGCGGTAGTAGCCAACCGAAACTACGACCACCACGGCAGCGATGACCAGGTACAGGATCCACTGGTTCTGGAGCACCCCAAAAGCGGCGCCGGTGTTGTGGCTGAGCGAGAAACGCAGCACATTGCCGAGCACGTCCACCGACTGACCGGGCACCTTCGAGAGCTCGGTTTCGGCCAGGTTCTTAGTCCAGCGGTCGAGCACGAATACCAGCGCCGCCACGGGCAGCATCACCGGCAGCAGCGACAGCATCGAGCGCCGCGGCTGGGGCTGCGGCTTGGGCTCTGCCCTAGGCTCGGATGAGCTCGAGGCGAATTCGCTCGCCATCGATGTCCCCCTCCCAGCGGTAGCCATTGCCTTGCAGCCCAAGGCTGAAATCCAGCGCCAGCGCCTCGGCGCAGATGGTGTCACGGAACGTTTCGACGACTGCCGTCCAGCCGGAATCCGCTTCGTAGCGGACGCGGATGCGGTCGGCGATGTCGAAGCCGGCCTCCTTGCGGAGGTCATTCAGCTTACGGCTGAGCTCGCGTGCGCGGCCCTCGGCCAGCAGCTCGGGCGTGATCGTGGTGTCGAGCGCAACCAGCACATCCTGATCGCCGGCCACCTCATAGCCCGCCTTGCCCTTGAGCGTGACGAACACTTCCTCCGGCGCCAGCTCCACCCCGGCCGCCTTAAAGCCGCCAGCGGGCAGCGCCTCGACCTGCCCAGCTTCGACCGCCGTACGCACCTCCCGCAGCCGTGCACCCAGCTTGGGGCCGAGCAGCGGCAGGTTGGCCCGGTAGCTGCGCTCGGCGAGGGCCTCGCCGCCGGCCTGCTGCACCTCCTTGACGTTGACCTCGTCACGTACGTGGTCCTCGAGCTCAGCGGGCCAGCGCATGCTGTCCGCCAGCGCGACCTTCAGCGCCGGCAGCGGCTGCCGGACCTTGATCTTGGAGGCGTTGCGCGCCGCCCGGCCAAGCTCCACCACGCGCTGCACCAGCCCCATCTGCCGCTCGAGCTTGGCGTCGATCAGCGCCTTGTCGGGCTCGGGATAGCGGCAATGGTGCACGCTCGAATCGGCTGACGAATCGACGGAACGGACCAGGTTCTGGTACATCTCCTCCGCCAGGAAGGGCACGATGGGCGCGATCAGCTTGGCCAGCGTGATCAGCGCCTCGTACAGCGTCAGGTAGGCCGAGGCTTTGTCCGCGTCCTCTTCCGATTTCCAGAAGCGGCGCCGGCTGCGGCGCACGTACCACGTGGACAGGTCCTCGTCCAGGAAGCGCTCGAAGGCTTGCGTGAACGGCGCCACGTCATAGCCGTCGAAAGCGGCGCGAGCCTGGCCGATCAGATTCTGCAGGCGGCTCAGCAGCCAGCGATCGAGCGTGCTCCGCTTCCTCGGCTCGATCTTTACTTTCGATGGATCGAAGCCGTCGATCTTGGCGTAAGTGACAAAGAACGAGTAGACGTTCCACAGCGTCAGCAGCCGGCGGCGGACCTCGCCGGCTGGTCCATAGCCGAAG
>DATGVV010000508.1:0-10935 GCA_035299885.1 Chloroflexota bacterium
CCAGCCGCGACGGCGCATAGGCGGTGCGGTTCCAATCGGCATTGAACAGCCCGGCCACCTCGGCCACGTCGTCCGGCGAGCGATCGACCGCGCCATATTCGCGATTGCGAGTGAAGGCGCTGGCCGTGAGGTTCAGCGTAAGGATCAGGGCGTCGCGGCCGTCGACAACGGCGGCCTTCTCGTGAGTCAGCTTGAAGCGCGGGTCGGTCCAGCGAACGGCCACTCCGGCGCGCTCCAGACGGGAGAAGGTGTCGGCGTTACCTGGGCCCTGGCCAAACGGATGCTGCTCCAGCAGCGCCCGCACGCGGACGCCGCGCCGTTCGGCCTGCTCTAGGGCGCCGATCACCTGGCGGTCGGTGAGCAGATACATGACCAGATCGATGCTCTTGCCGGCGCCGTTGAAAGCAGCCAGCAGCGGCTCGGGGCCATCGTCTGGCTCGACGAACACCTGAGCCTCTGGATTTGCAGCCACCGGCAAGCCCGGGGCTACGGCCGGCGCTGTCCCGCCGCAGCCGGCCAGCAGCGCGGCGACAGCCAGCGCAACCGCGATGCGGCGGACGATCACAGCAGCGGCGGCAACGGCAAACCGCTGGCCAGCATGTCTCGATACAGGGTCAGCGCACGGCGGTGACTTTCAAACACCATCGGCGGGACGTCATCCAGCGGGAAGGCGGCTACTTCGAGGGCATCGTCGCCGGCACACGGCTCACCGCCGACCACCCGCGCCTGGAAGATAACGACCAGCCCGCTCTTGTGCGGGTCTACATAAGAATAGACGCCCAGCAGGCCCGCCAGCTCCACGTCCAGGTCGGTCTCTTCCTTGACCTCGCGCACGGCGCCCTCGGACACCGTTTCCTCAGCATCGATAAAGCCACCCGGCAGGGCCCAACCGCCCATGCCGGGGTCGTAGCGCCGCCTGACCACCACAATCCCCGCATCGGTCGGGATCAGGCACGTGGTGGACGGCACGGGGTTGCGATAGTGAATGACGGCGCAGGCGTCGCACACCCAGCGGTCCCGGCCCTCCACGAAGCGCGTAGCCACGAGCGACCCGCAGCTGGGGCAGAACTTCATGGCCGGTGGCGGCACTATAGCACCCGCCCGCGCGGGGTGACTGGCGAGTGGTATTCTTTTGCCTACCCTGAGAGTGGCTGCGCATCTTGCCTAAGCGGTACGAGGAGGAGATCAACGAGATCCTCCACAAGTTCGACGACTGGCCGCCGCCAAATGAGCGCGGGCAGCGGCCGCGGCGGGAGCAGCCACGACGCACGGAGCCGCTGATTGGCTTTGGGCAGTTCTTCGAACACATTGGCCCGCCACAGCTGATGGCTATCGGCCTCCTGCTCATTCTGGCGGGCGTCGTCCTACACTACGGGGCGCAGGTGGGCGTGGCCATCGGCGTCGGGCTCGGCAGGTATGCCACCGCCATCGGTTTCCTGGTGCTGTTGGCCGGCTACATCATGGCGGTGGCGCGGGGCGGCGGTTTAGGCCTGCACCGCGCCCAGCACACGTGGCGCGGCGAGGTCATTGACCTGCGGCCGTCCAACCGCGGACTGGCCTACTGGTGGTGGCGCCTGCGCCGCAACGGCCCCCGCTAACCGGTCCGCACTCGCTCTAGGCGCTACTCTCTCAGCAGTCCCACCCGGGATGGCGGAACCGGCAGACGCCGCGGACTTAAAATCCGCTGCCCGCAAGGGCGTGGGGGTTCGAGTCCCCCTCCCGGGACCCTCTTTTTGAGTTAACTTCATGAAACGAGAGCAGCCGAATGCTGCGCTCGGCGATCGCTCGCTTTATTTGAGGAGCGCACAGAGTGGCTAGCTCTAAGGGCCGCTCGCTAAGGTACATGGTGTCAAGGTCGTTCGCTTCACTTGGATGGCAGCCGAGCTCGGTCACACAGGCAGGCAGCGTATCCAGAATGGCCAGCAGGCCTGGTACGCTGATCGCCTCCGGATACGGTGTGCCTCGCTCATCCTGGCCATAGAAGCGGCCGTTGTAACGGATTTTCCGCCCGCGCGTGCGCAGGGGTACGCCTAGCTTCCGCGCTAGGCCGCCAAGGATGGAGCGCACCGGCTCGCTATGGTGCGCATGCTGGTGTGAATCGAGGTGAGTCGGACTTCGGCCCACAAGGTCCAGGAACGCCTCCAGTTGGCGGGAGACCTCGGCCCGGGCGAGCTCAGCATCGTTCGGCGGCACAACCTCGTACAGCGCTACCCACTTGTCGTTTCTGTAGGCCCACTCACCGAAGTCGAAATGCAGGCCCACGCTGAGCGGTCTGGTGTCCCGCGCATAGGCGGCGGCTTCCATGGCTGCAGGCCATCGGACCATCAAGCTAGCACTGGTTACTATGCCTTGCTCATGCGCAGCGATAACGCCCCGGTTCACGCCATGGCTTTGCCCAAAGTCGTCCGCGTTCACAATCAGATACCGGTCGCCGGGCATGGCTACGATCCGTCAGTCTGGCCAATACACGTTCAGGCTGTATTTGACTTGGGTCGCCGGCAGGTAATTGAAGACCAGCACGGTGAGGGTCTGAACCTTTTTGGACGGCACGCTCAGCGTCGCGAAGCCATTCTTGGCGGTAGCGCTGGCGACATTCGTGCCCAATGGGCCGTAAACGGTGATGCCCACGAGGCCGCTGTCATCCGAGTTGCTAAAGGTTGCCGCTAAAGGGTAGCTCGCGCCGTCGGCGAGGAGCTCATGGCTGGCCGTGGCTCCAGCCGTCCGGTTGGCCAGCAAGCCGCTAACCCTCGAACCCCGACTCAACGCCATGGGGCCGAGCCCGGATGCTGGCGCCGGCGCAGGCGACGTGAAGCTCACCGCGCCCTTGACTGGCGCGCAGCCACCACCAGCCAGGTCGCTGCAGCCCCAGTAATTCGAGTTGGCGTCGATCGTGCCCGAGCCAGCGTTCTGGACTCCGACGTCGTTCCCGCCCAGGTCGTTCGAACTGAGCGATAGCGAGGGGGAGCCGCCGTTCACGAATATGCCCACGGACTCGGCAGTGATCTGGTTGCGCGCAATCGTGATGCTCGTAATTGGCGCCGCCCCATTGCTAAGGTCGCTAAAAATCAGGATGCCACTGGCATCAGCCTTCGCTTCGGGATCGGCCCCATTGCTGCTAATGCTGTTCTCCGCGATAACGTTGCCATTCAGGTTTTGTCCCGGCGCGTGGCTGTGCAGCGTCACTCCGGGCATGCCGTTTTTGGCCAGCGTGTTACGCAGCACCGTGTTCTCATAGGTTGCCGTGCCGGGAGCTGGTGCGAAGAGACCAACGCCGGCCGCCCCATTGTTGGTGGAGACGTTATGCTCCACGCGGTTGTGATAGACACCATACGCCGGCAGTGAGCCTCTGTCGCCGGAGCCCGCCGGGTGGGAAGCTAACGCAATCCCACTGCCGAGGCCGTTGCTCTGGACCAGGTTTCGAGCGATGAGGTTATCGTGGGTGGCTCCCGTTTCATCCGTCAGCAGAATGCCGCCGTTGTTCAGTGTCACCAGGTTGTCCGCGACGATCGAGGACATGACACCATCCAGGTGGATGCCCTCGCCGCAACCGGCGCGCTTCAGCGGCACAGCCCGGGCGCAGGTCGCCTGCAGTGGTGCAGGCGCCAGGTTGCTGTCGTTTAGCTGAACGATATTGCCGCTAACGGTCACGTTGGACGAGTCCTGGATATACAGACCCGTAGTCTTGGCGTTCTCCAGCGTAAACCCGCTGATAGTCACCGGGCCCGTCTGTTGGACAGTGATCGCCTGGTTAGCGCCCGCGCCGTCGACGATCGTCGTTTCGGCCCGGGCGCCTTGCAGCGTCAGGGATTTCGAGATCACGATCCCGCCCTGGTATATCCCCCGCGCGACGCTGACGGCGCTGCCTGGAACAGCGGCATCGATGGCGCCCTGGATTGTCGCGTAGCAGCCGCTTGTCCCGCCGGGATTAACACACAACTGAGCTGGCGCTGGTTGCGCATAGGCGGTTGTCGCCAAACCTCCGGCAGCCACCAGCAGACCGGCGGCGAGCCCCCGGAGATGGAAGGTGCCGTCTCTCATGATGTGTCTCCCTCAAGGTATTCGGATTCTGTTGCCGGCGTCGAAATCGCCGCCCTGACCGCGCCAGTGGTGATCATTTCCGAGCAGTCCGTTCGAACATGTGTTGGCGGCTGGCCACGTCTAGGACTTGAAAGATCTCCGCATAGTCACCGCCTGGCCAGCTGTGCATCTCGCCCCGATAACGGTTCAAGCCGAGGAACGCCGCGTCGAACCGCATGCGTTCGGTCTGGCTATGGTGAGCGCTAATCGCGGCCAGCTTTGCGGCAATGTAGGGTGAAATGTCGACTATGTGATCGATGCGCTGGATTGGGGTCCAGACCTCGAACATCAGTACCGACGCATGCTTGCTGGAGATTGGCTTGAACATGAGCGCCGCACGAACCAGTCGTGCAGCGGCTCGGTGGTCGGGATGCATCTCCGCCAAGTGAGTGACATACACGACATCCGGGCGCAAGTCGCGCGCTTTGGCTGCCAACCGCCGGACGAGCGCCGCCGTCACCCGCAGGGCACCATCGGGCTCGCGCCAGAACTCGAGCGACGTCAGTCCGAGGATGCGAGCTGCCGCCTGCGCTTCTTGCTCGCGTATCTCGAGCACCTCTTTCGGCAGCACCCCTGGGCATCCCTGCTCGCCAGAAGTGAGAAACAGGGCATGCACCTCATCACCATTGCAGACATGCTTCCGCAGCGTCCCGCCGCAGCCCAACGTTTCGTCGTCTGGATGGGGGCTAACTACAAGGACCCGTCGTGTCCGTCGCATAGCTCGGGTTCGGTGATAGCCTCCTCCCGCCTTTCGAACTAGTGCGCCTTTGCCTTACGACGCTTGCGTAGAAGCTTTCGAGGCGGCGCAAGCAGACCCGGCTATCGGCAGTCCGAAGTACATGTTGTCGAGCACGTGCGCCCATGACAGCGCGCTCCTCAGGATTTCGAAGCAGTCTGCGAAGCGCAGCAGCGAGCGCGTCCACATCGCCTGGTGGGACCAGCAGCCCGGTCTCTTCGTGGACTACCGTCTCCGAAACGCCACTGCCTGCATACGCAATCACCGGCAATCCGCAAGCCATAGCTTCCAGGTACACGAACCCGGGCCCAGCTTCGTAACGAGAGGGGGCGGCAAAGATGTCCGCGGCAGCAAGCTGTTCGGGAAGATCCTGCCGGGGAACGAAGCCTGGCAAATCCAGGAGGTCTCGGCCTCCACAGTCCAAGGCCGCCGAACGCAGATCGTCGATGAGCTCCTGGTTACCCTCACCAAGCATCCGCAAATGCATGTCCGGATATTCACCGAGCAGGCGGCGGCAGGCTTCAACGAGCACGTCAACGCCCTTGGCACGGTCGATTCTTCCAACGAAGATGACGGTTGGCCGGCCCCGTTTGCTCCGCGCGCGAGGGCCAAACAGGGTCGTGTCGACACCAGCGTGGATTATGGGAACCCGCTCCGGGTCGAGCCCGTAGTGTTCGGCGCACCATTGCACTGAGCAGCGGCTAGAGGAGAAGACCGCATCGGCCAGGCGTAGGCAAGAGGCCTCCATGGCGATCCCCACGCGGTAGAAGTCGGAGTCGACGTCCGGCCAGCCGAGGGCGTGGGCAAACATCACAAGAGGGCCATGGAGCTGCACGACCGTGGGCACATGGTTCCACTCCGTCTGGTTGAGCAGATGCATGTAACCCTCACTCGCCCAATCCGGAAAATCCACGACGTCCAGCGGCGTCCGTGAGTGCAGGGCCCAGACGGACTCGGCGACGCGGGTGCTGTAAGAGAGCCAGCGAATGGGCTCGCAGTACACGGGCATGTCAATGCGGAACCCAGGAATGCGCGTCACCCGGGCGGGGCCATCCCAGTATTCGCTGCACGTGTTGCCAACGGCGCTGGAGATCACGTGCACTTCGTGGCCGAGCGCAGCTAAGCCATGCGCTTTGGCGTATGTTTGAGACCCGATCCCGCCATGAGCCGTTTCAGGCGGGTATTCCTGCGATACCAGGGCGATTCTCATCCCTTGGCGCCTCACTCGGCCAGTCTGGTTGATGCTGCGGACCGATCCGGTCTAGCCATTTACCGCGAGGCCAGCACGAGCTCGGGCCGCCGGGACAGACGTTGGCAGATCTCGGGGCCGTGGGCGACCGCCAGTCGCACGATGTCACAGACGCGGCCGGCGTCCTCGGGATTGACGGCCGTTCCCGTTGGCAACACGAGAACACGGTTGCTCAACGCGTCCGTCACCGGCAGGTGCGCGCCTGCGTCGGGAGCTGCCGTCCGATAAGGCGCCGCGCGATGGCAACCCGGGTAAAAGTAGCGCCGCGCCAGGACGTTCTCGGCGTGGAGGATCGCCATGAGCTGGTCTCGCGTGAGCTGCGCGGCGGCCTCGTCCACTTCCACGACCACGTACTGGAAATTGGATTTTTCGCGCTCGTCGAAAAGAGCCACGCTGATTCCCGGTACACCCTGCAGTTTCGCTCGATACTGGTTGTAGTTGGCGTGGTTGACCGCGATAACCTCGTCGAGGCTCTCCAGGCCGGTCAATCCCATCGCGGCCGACACTTCGTTGAGCTTGGCGTTGATTCCTACGTCCGTTACCTCATCGTGGTCGGCAAAACCGAAATTTTGAATTGCCCGGAGTTTGGCTGCCAGCGCGTTGTCGTTCGTCACAACGGCGCCGCCCTCGAAGGTATTGAGGAACTTTGTAGCGTGAAAGCTGAATGCCTCCAGGCTGCCAAAGTTACCCACCATCTGTCTGTTGTAGGAACAGGCGAAAGCGTGTGCAGCGTCGAACAGGAGCATGAGCCGGTGGCGGCGGGCCACCTCTTCCAGCCGTTCGATGGCGCATGCCCGGCCCCAGAGGTGCACCCCAAGAATGCCTGTAGTGCGAGGCGTGATCAGTGCTTCGACTTTGGCTGGATCGAGGTTGTGCGTGTGAGGGTCGACGTCACAAAAGACCGGGGAAATCCCTTGCCACTTCAGCGCATGCGCGGTAGCAACGAAGGTGAACGAGGGGACGATTACCTCGCCTGTCAAGCCGAGGGCCCTGATGCCGATCTCCAGTGCAGCGGTGCCGTTGCAGGTGGCCACACAATGCCTCACTCCAACCAGCTCGCAGATACGCTGTTCGAACTCCCGAACGAATGGGCCGCCGTTGGAGAGCCAGCGCCTCGACAGGATCGAGTCGATCCGTTCGTACAATCGGTCGCGATTGCCAGTGTTTGGCCGGCCAACGTGCAACTGTTCGGAGAATGCCGGCCGTCCACCGAAGATCGCTAGGTCTACGACGCCGCGCGAAGAATGAGAGCGCCAGGTCGTGCTCATAGGAGCTGTCCCTCGTTGAGTGCTTTAGGCAGCTCTTCGAGGTAGAAGCGCATGTGCTTCATTGGCCTGTGCAACCACTGTGTCGACAGCCCCTTGCTCTCCCAGTCGATGTGGGCAAGCAGTTGGAACAGCCGTCCCACGACCGCGAACTTTTCAAGAGTGGAGAGCTCCATCTCCGGCCAAACGCTGCGAACGCATGACTGATAAGCAGCTAGGTCCAGGCCTGGAAGAGCCAGGTCAATCGCCAGCGGTCCCGCGCCGGCGGATTCCCAGTCGAACGGCAGGAGCGTGCTGCAGTCCTCGCTGACGTGAACATTTGCAGCATGTAAATCGGCGTGCAGAAAGGCTGTCGGAGCGGCGCTGCAACACTCTTCGATTCGCGGCCATAAGGCCTCCGCCATGTCGCACTGCGCCGCTAGTCTCACCAGGACATCGCTGTCATCAGGGCTAAGCGCCAGGTTGTCAAGGCTCTGCAGGATCCGAAGACGTCCCGATCTCAAGCAACCGAGGTACATGTTCGAACCCTGGCTTCCCAACCCGAGCCCGCGGGCCAACGACAGGCCTCCGCTATGCAGCGTGGCCAGCCACTCAGCAGCCAGCCGGCCATGCCGCGGAACGGCGGCGGAATAGGGCACACCGCCAGCGTCCTCGAGGAAGGCCCAGCAAAAATCGGTGTCCTGCTCTTCCACCAAACCGTAGTAGCGGAGCGACGGCACGGGCAGGCGCCACAACACCTCCTGATAGATGGCTCTTTCGCGAACCGCGCCGTCTGTCGGGCACCGTTTGGCAATAACGTTCGAACCATCCGGCGCGGCGCCTGTCAACCGGTAGACGTGGGATGCGTTCCGATCTTTGAGGATCTGGACACTGGCCGGGTTAGGCGGCTGTCCCCCGAGCAGCGACCACGCACGGACAGCGGGTTCCGCGGCCGGGAGATCGAGCGTGACTGGCTTAAAGCCCAAGGTCGCTCACCAGCTTGGCCAAGACAGTTTCCGCCCGGAAGTACTCCTCAGCGATTGCGCGAGCCGCGCGGGCGTGCCGCCCGTAGTCCGAACAGATCGCCTCGAAGGCGGCCAGGATGTCGTCCATCGTCTTGAAGGCGAACAAACCCTCGCCCGTTGGCAGGGGGAAAGCTGTGTCCTGGGTAATCACCGGCCGGCCGGCAGCCAGGTAGCATGCGCTGCGCTCGCTGAACCAGCCGCTCCGCAGACGCACGTTCTGGTCCTTGGCCACCGTGAACTCTCCGGTCGAGCTGCGGACGTAATCGCGGTAGGGCCAGGGCTCGGTAGTGAATGGATGTGCGTCCACCAGACGCCACCCGTAGTCCTTCAGCATGTGCCCGTCATCCGGCTCGACGTTGGCTAGGCCCATAGCAAGCTCGATAGGCTGACCTAGCCGGCGCGGCAGGTCAATGAACTTTAGAAACTCGAGGTGCTTGCTCCAGTAGTAGGTCTCGCCCTGGAAGTTGACGTCATGCCCGTCCTGCCGCCAGTTGCACACGGTGGTAAACAGAGGATTCGAGGGCGCACCATTGGCCCATAAATCGACCAGCACTGGCTGACGCGTCCTGGCCCGTAAGGGATGGAAAGGTGGCACGGGACAGTCGGGCGAGCCGATGTTCTCGCCATATGTCACGAACTCGTCGTGCTCTTCGATCAGCGTACGAATGTCCTCGTCGCCGTTGGCGACCGCGATCTCCTGACACACCGGGTCCGTGCCGTAGTAAACGAGGCGTCCCACCTTCAGTTCTTCTTCGGCCAGGCGGGTTGCTCCGGCCACATTGAGTACCACGTCGGCGTGGGCGAGCAGCTCTTCCGCCCGGGAGCGATCGAGGCCGAACCAGGCTTTGTCCCCGTAACTTCGCCGGTAGGCCCAGCGGTCTGCTAGGCCAAATTTTTCGGCCACGCGCGCCAAATAGGAGACCGCGTACTCGGAGCAGCAAACTCTCGCTTGCTGGATAGGATCGTAGGGCCAGGACGATGTCGTCTCGAAGTAGTAGACATCGTGGCCAAGGCGGCGCAGCCCGACCACCATCTGCATGTGCATCCAGGCCATGCCTGCGTACGGGTCAGAGGCCATCGTGCCGATAACGACGATGCGGCGGGGTATCACGCCGTGGCTCCCAAAGACTCGATTAGCTTTGCCAGCACTGTCTCCGCCTGGAAATGCTCTTCCGCGATCTCACGCGCCGCCCGGCTGTGACGCCCGTAGTCGCATTCGACCTGCTCAAATGCGTCCAGGACGTCGTCCATGGTGTTGAAGCCGAACAAGCCCCGTCCAGTCGGCAGAAAGCAGCCGAAGCCGGTGTCCTGCGTGATCACGGGATTTCCGGCGGCCAGGTAATAGGCGCTGCGATCGCTGAACCAGCCTGTACGCAAGCGGACGTACTGGTCCTTGGCCACGGTAAACTCGCCGTCGGACTCGAGAATATAGTCCCGGAAATGAAGGATGTCGGTCCCGAAAGGTTCTGGATCGACTACTAGCCAACCATGCGACTCGAGCAGCCGGATGGCCTCCTCATCAATAGAGCCAAGCGACAGCTCAACCGGCCGACCGAGCTGGCGGGGCAGCTCGAGGTAGTTCAGGAACTGGGGGTGCTTACTCCAGACGTATGTCTCGCCTTCCCACTCGATCTCGCCGGGCTGGTACCAGTTTGCGATGGTGGTAAAGCGCAGGTATGGAGAGCGGTGTCCATTTACCTTGCCGACCGGCGACGGCGCAAACCAGTCGAGCACCACAGGCATGTGCGTGGGCTGGTAAGCAACCAAGCCGACCGGGAGCCGGCAGTCAGGGGCGCCGAGGTTCTCGGCCCAGTCGAAAAAGTGCGTGTGGGCGGAAACCATGTCCAGCGTCTCCGGATCGCGCCTGACAGCGAGGATCTCGGCGCTGCCGGGATCTGTTTCCAAGAGGGCTCGGATGGGCACGCCCAGGTGCTCATCGCGCAACCTCGTGGCGCCGGCATGATTGATCAGCGCATCGGCGTCCTGGAAGAGCTGAGCAAACCGGGTTTCGGACATGCCGTAAACGGTGCTGTCAGGCTCGGCGGCGCGATATGCCCAGCGGTCTGACATGCCGGCCCAGGTCATGACACCGGCTATGTACTCGACAGCGTGCCGGCAGTTGGGACTGCTCGAATCCAGCTCCGGGTCATATGGCCAGGCATTCGTGTCTTCGACGTAGAAGACGTCGTGTCCCAGCCGCCGCAGGCCCTCCAGGTAATGCAGCGTCTCCCAGGCCATGCCTGCGAATGGAATGCGCCCCATGGACCCCAAAACGATGAGGCGCAAGTTCTCCCTCATCGCGACCTAGATCAGTCCCAGCAATTCGCCCAGGGCACGCATCTGGTCGAAGTAGGAATGATTCGCCGAATCGAGCGTCCACTCGGGCTGCTCACCCATCCAGCGAAAACAGAGGTACAGGCGCGCCGCTGCAAGCCGGTCGTCGAAGCCCGCCGGTGTCGCTTTGTTCCAGCGAGCCTGACGGTACGCCTGATCGCACTGCCGGATGCACTCCGGTGACCAATCCTCGGTAAGGGTGGCCAGGTCAATTTCACCGGCACCAATCGCGGCTGATTCCCAATCGATGGGATAGATTTCGGTGCCCCT
>DATGVV010000509.1:0-3948 GCA_035299885.1 Chloroflexota bacterium
TGCTGCCCTGCCGCCGGCGAGCCCAGCCTCCAGCGCGTATCGATGATCCGGATCGACTCGTCCGGCGCCGCCGAGGCCAGCTCCTCGACCGCGATCAGCGCAGATGAGCTGAGGACCCGATCCATAGACCGATCATAAGCGCCGCCGCGTAGGAGCTTTTGGTGATCGGCGGCAAGCAGGCGGGACAGAGTGTGGCGGCGGTGAGCGTCCGGGAGTAGGCCGGTACACTAGACCTGCCCCCTTGAAGATCACCTTCCTGCTGGTCGAGCGCAGCTTTCTCGGCTCGCTTCGCCGAGCAGCTGCTGACGTGCGCCAGCAGCACGCGCCCGACCTCGATCTCGCCATCCACGTCCTGCCCGACCTCAAGACCGATGAAGCCTGGGCTCAGGCGGAGGCGGACGTCGCGAGCTCGGTGTGCGTGTTCGCCATCCACATCACGGATGAGGCCAGCGCCAGCCGCGTCCTGGCGATGTTTTCGCCGCGCGTAAAGGCGTTCGTGCCTTTCAACTGTGTCGCCAGCCTGATGCAGCAAGCGCGCCTGGGGCGGATGCAGCTGGCCGGCAGCCGCGGCTTCATGTCCGGCTTTGGGCGCCTGATCCGCCGGCCAACGGGCGGCCGATCGGCCGAATCCTTCGCCTCGTTCGCCGGCCGCATGTCTCGCTGGCTGCGCTTCGCCCCTGGCCGCGGCCGGGACTTCGGCGCCTACCTGCAGCTGTACAGCTACTACCTGAACAGCTCGCCCGAGAATCTGCGCAACCTGCTGCTGCTCATCCTGCGCCGCTACGGCGGCTTCGACGTGCCTGTCGAGGCGCCGCTGGAGTACCCGCCGGCCTCGCTCTACCATCCGGACGCGCCTCGCCTGTTCGAGCGGCTGGAAGACTATCTGGAGTGGTTCCACGCCCGCCCGGGAGCGCCTCCGCGAAGCGCTTCGAAGGTGGGCGTCATCCTGTTTCGCAGCTACGTGCTCAACCGCAACACCGCTCACTATGATGCCGTGATCCAAGCCCTCGAGCGCCGTGGACTGATCCCGCTGCCGGCCCTGGCTTTTGCGCTGGACAACCGCCTCGTCCAGGAGCGCTACTTTGGCGCGGCTCAGGCCATCCTATCGCTCACCGGCTTCGGCTACGTGGGCGGCATGGGGGCTAATGATGCTCCGGCTGCCGTCGAGGCCCTGCAAGGCCAGGACGTGCCCTATCTCGACGCCCTGGCGCTGACATTCCAGCGCATTGAGGACTGGCTGGGCAGCCCCACCGGGCTCAACCCGCTGCAGGCCACCATGCAGGTGGCTATCCCTGAGCTGGATGGCGCGATCGAGCCGTTCATTTTCGGCGGCGTCTCCGGCATTGGGGAGGCCTTCGAGCCGCTGCCCGAGCGCATCGAACGCCTGGCGGATCGAGTGGCGCGGTTGGTCGGGCTGCGGACAAAGCCCAACGGCGCCAAGCGCGTCGCCATCACGATGTTCAGCTTCCCCCCCAACGCCGGCACCCTGGGCACGGCGGCCTATCTGGATGTCTTCGCCAGTCTGCACCGTGTCCTCCAGCGGCTGGCCGGCGAGGGCTACAAAGTCGATGGTATTCCGCCCACCCCGGACGATCTCCGCCAGCTGATTGCGAAGGGCAACTCAGCTGAGCTGGGCATGCCGGCGAGCGTGGCCGATCGGATGTCCGTGGCTGACTACAAGCGCCTGTGGCCCTGGTGGCCCGAAGTCGAGGCCTGCTGGGGCCCGCCGCCGGGCCATTTCAACAGCAGCGGCTCGGACACGCTCGTCCTCGGCCGCCATTTCGGCAACGTTTTCGTAGGCGTGCAGCCCAGCTTCGGCTACGAGGGTGATCCCATGCGCCTGCTCGTGGCCGAGGGCCAGACGCCGCACCATGGTTTCTGCGCCTTCTATGCCTATCTCCAGCACGTTTGGAACGCCGACGCGGTCCTGCATTTCGGCACCCACGGCTCACTCGAGTTCATGCCCGGCAAGCAGGTTGGCCTATCGGCATCCTGCTGGCCCGATCGCCTGATCGGCTCGCTGCCGCACGTCTATCTGTACAGCGTGGGCAATCCCTCCGAAGGAACCATCGCCAAGCGCCGCGGCTACGCCAGGCTCATCTCCTACCTCAGCCCGCCCATGCAGCAGGCCGGCCTCTATAAGGAGCTCCTCCGGCTCAAGGACCTTATCGACGTCTACCGTCGCACGTGTGACGCGGAGCTTCTGCCCGAGATCGAAGCTCTCGCCGACTCACTCTCGCTGGGCAAGGAGAGGGTGCATGCGTAGCGACCCCGACCAGTACGTCGCCGAATTGGCCAACGCGCTGCTGGAGATCGAGGAGCGCCTCATCCCCACCGGTCTCCACGTCCTCGACCAGCCCGGAGACCTCGCCGACGCCGTCGCCATGGCCGCCGAGCACCATGCGCCGGAAACGATCGCGCGCCTCCAAGCCGACCTCGAGCGGCCAACGGAAGTGGGTGCCATCCTCCGCGCTCTGAGCGGCCGCTACACCCCGCCGTCCTCTGGCGGTGACCTTATCCGCAACCCCCTGTCGATCCCGACCGGGCGCAACCTGCACGGCCTCAACCCAGCTCTGGTGCCCAGCGCCTACGCCCTCAAGCAGGCCGGCCGCACCGTCGATCTGCTGCTCGAGCGAGCGCTGGCCGACACCGGCGCCTATCCCGAAAGCGTCGGCCTGGTGCTGTGGGGCACCGACAACCTCAAGACGGACGGCGAGGCCATCGGCCAGGCGCTGGCGCTGCTCGGCGTGACACCGCTGGTCGACGATCTCGGCCGCGTCCACGACGTCGAGCTGCTGCCCCTGACTGAGCTTGGGCGGCCTCGCATCGACGTGGTGGCGACGGCCTCCGGCATCTTCCGGGACATCTTCGCTTCTCATCTGGACCTGCTCGATCGCGCCTTCCGCCTCGCTGCGCTGGCGGACGAGCCGCTCGATCAAAATTTCGTGCGCAAACACAGCCTGGCGATGGCAACCGAGCTGGAGATCTCGCCCGAGGACGCCGCCCACCGCATTTTCAGCAACCCTCCCGGCGTGTACGGATCTAACGTGAATTTCGCCATCGAGAACCGTGCCTGGACCGATGAGGACGACCTGGCGCGCATCTTCCTGGGCCGCAAGTCGTTCGTTTATGGAAAGGGTCTCGAGGGGCGCCACGCCGATCAGCTGTTCGAGCGGGCGCTGTCAACTGTTGACATAACGTTCCAGAACGTTGACAGCCTGGAGTTTGGCATCACCGACATCGACCACTACACCGAGTATCTCGGCGGCATGACCAGGGCGGTAGAGCACGTCCGCGGCAGCCAGCCCGCCGCCTACCTGGGCGATTTCGTCATGCCGGAAGGGAAGGTCCGGTCGGTCGAGGAGATGGTGGCGCTGGAGACGCGCACCAAGGCACTGAACCCGCGCTGGTACGAGGGCATGCTGGCCCACGGCTACGAGGGCGCGCGCGAGGTCGAGAGCCACGTCACCAACACCTTCGGCTGGAGCGCGACGTGCCGCGCCGTGCCTTCGTGGGTGTACGACGGTATCGCCCAGACCTACGTCCTGAATCAGGCCATGCTCGATCGCCTGCGCGACGCGAACCCGCACGCCGCCGCCGGCTTGGTGGCCCGCCTGCTGGAAGCCTCCAGCCGCGGCTACTGGCACCCTGACGAGAGCACCCTCGCCACCCTCCGCGAGCGCTTCCTTGCCCTCGAAGCCGCCACCGAAGGCGCCGT
Source organism: Chloroflexota bacterium (assembly GCA_035299885.1). Classification (GTDB taxonomy): domain Bacteria; phylum Chloroflexota; class JAJPGV01; order JAJPGV01; family JAJPGV01; genus DATGVV01. Next base: position 3,719 of record DATGVV010000509.1, read on the forward strand.
TTAGCGGCTGCGGCGCCGCGCGATTTCGTGCAGAATGGCGCCAGGAGGATGTGAGATGGTAGAGCACTTGGTCATTTTTCAGGCTAAACCCGGCAAAGAGGCCGGCATGCTGGCCGCCCTGAAGGACTTCGCCGCGGAAATAAAGAAGGAGCTGCCTGGCATCATCGAATTGAACGTCGGCGAAAACTTCGCCAAGCGTTCGCGAGATCAAGGCTGGACTCACGGCCTGT
>DATGVV010000510.1:0-3050 GCA_035299885.1 Chloroflexota bacterium
CGACGAAGGGATGCAGCCGCAGCAAGCCCAAGTGCATATTGACCCAGAACTTGCCGCGCTTTATGCCTCGTTCGGCCAGCAGATCGACGATGCCCGATATGGACAACTCCTCGGTATCCCGAAGGTGACGCAACGCACGGGCAGTGTCGATCGGGTCCAGCCCGCCCTGCAGTAGGTTCTCGCCAAGCTGGTCCAGCAGCTTGTCGACCCGTCTGGCCGGCGGCTCTACGATGCGGACGTGGAGCCGATCCACGATCCCTTGGGCAGCAAGCATCCGGCAGTTGCCGTGTTTCACGCGATAGCGATCGTTGCCGATGGGGTACACACTGGGCGGATTGATGAACTGTTCGCCCGAGTCGAGGCCGGCGAGTAGCGCTTGACGCAGCTGCTCGATCGTTTCCTGAGGGTACGCGGTGCGTACATTCTCGGGGTCGATTTCGATGTGATCCAGCGAGATTGTTGCAATATTGGGCATGGTTGGCTGATTCGCAGGCATACGATGAAAGTATAAAGGGAGCGGCTAGGTTTACTTCAGCAAGCGCCAGTTCGGTACCTATTTCGTGATGCTTCCGAAGAAGTCGCGAATCTTCGCGCGCTCTTGCACGACGAAATCGTAGTCGTAGGTGTCGAGGTACTTGACGCCGGTCTTGGGAATGAGCTCGCGCTGGATCCACGTCGGGTCGATGTCGCTGCGGACAGGCACCTGTCCCTGCGTCTGCGAATAGAGACTGAGGCCCTCCTTGCTGGCTATCCAGTTGGCGAAGACCCGCGCAGCGTTAGGGTGCGGTGCTCGGTTCAGGAGGCAAACCAGCCCGAAGCCGCCGCCGATCGAGCTCGGCGCGTCAGGCAGGTCCACGGCCTCGAAGGTGATTCCCGCGTTGCGGAACGTGTCCAGATAATTTTGCGGGACAGCCAGGCCGATGGGATAGCTGCCGTGGGCCAGCCAGTCGGATATCTGCTGGTAGTCGCGGGTGAGGACCACGTTCTGGGTCTTGAACAGCTTGGTGAGAAAGTCGGTGCCTTTGGATTTGTAAAGAGCGGAGCCGATGGCCAGTCCGATGCCATTGACGCTGGGATCATAGGCGCCGATCTTGCCTTTCCAGCGTGGATCCAGCAGGGCATCGGCAGTCGGGACATCCTTCGGCGCCACCATCTGCGTATTGAGCGTGAGCGTGGGCTGGACGGTGTTGAAGAGCTGGAGGATGGTCTCTTCCTTGGGGTCGCGCAGCCATGGCCGGCCTGTCTTCCACTTGGATGCGTCGGCGACCTCTGGCAGTAGCAGCGCCGGCTTCAGCGGATCGAGCCAGCCGTTGGGCAGCATCGTAGCGTGAGCGGTATCGGCGCCCGTCAGCATGAGGTCCACCGTGTACTGCCCGGCTGCACGCTCGGCCTGGAGGCGGGCCGCCACCTGTGTGGAGTTGCCACCGAGATATTCGAGCTCGATGGCGAAGCGCGCCTTGAAGGCGGCAGGCAGCTTGTCTCGCGTGTCGTTGTCCGGCGGCCCGCTAACCACGACCTTGCCTTCCCGCTTGGCTGCCGCGAGCATTTCGTCCCAGCTGGCTGCCGGCTTTGCCGAAACGCTGGTGGTGGCCGGTCTGCTCGCTGCCGCTTGTGGGCTGACTCCTGAGGAGCTCGGGGCGAAAGCGGAGCTCGTCCCGGCCGCTGCGCCGCAACCGGCTAGACCAAGGACCAGCGCTGCCGTGCCAGCCAAGGTCCCCTGTCGCAGCAACCGGCGCCGGCTAATCCTTTGCTCGAATCGCGCGCGGCCTGCTGTGCTCATAGCCGTTCTCTCCTTACTCAACATGCCCGTGTAGAAGTCCCGGATCGAGCAGCGAGTCGCCGCCAGTCTGTATGAGTTGCCGGCGGCTAGTGCTTGATCCGAACGCCACCGGTTCGCTGTTTGGGTTCATGGTGGCTCCTTCGGGCGTTGCTTTGGCTTGGCTTCACCATGCTACAAGTGACGGCGGTTGTCAACGAGTTTTGCGTCAGCGGGTGGCGCGACGAATCACGGCGTCCAGCTCACTGGCCGGCCAACTTAACCAGGAGGGATGTCGTGCTTCCACGGTGGCGGGCCAAGCGCAAACGCCTGGGATAAACACCAAGCCGCCTCTGCTGGACTTCCTGGCCACGAGCTAGACCTGGCTGCCTACGGATCCAGCGTTTCCTTGGCGAAGATCTGGTCGTAGTTCATGCGCTCCCGTGTCATGCCCTGCTCCAGGTTGTACTGCAGGAACGTGTCGATCTCGCACTTATTGGCAGTGACGCCGTTCTTCCAGGGATCGCCCCGCAGTTCGGCCTGCTCTTTGAATCGTTCGCGAAGCTGCACGATCGAGAAGCCTCGCTGATCGCTCAAGATGTCGTTGTAGGCCAAGGCCTTTGACGCCTCGAATGCGTCGTACAGCTTGCGGGCCAGCTCCGGGTGCTGGCGGTCCAGCTTGTTGCTCATGACGATCAGGTGGGCGGCCGGGAAGATGCCGGTCTCTCGGTACAGACGCTCGTCCTCAGCCATATAGTCGGGGAAGAGCCGCACAATCCCGGGACCCGTTTCCAACGCGTGGAATAGCTGCGCGTCCGAGATATCAGTCATGATCGCATCGACATCGCCATTCAACAGGCTGTCGACCACGCTCTTCTCTCGGTCGGCGGGCGGCTCTATCTGAAATTCACGATGGAGCGGGAAGACCTCGTCCATCCAAATGACCCAGCGAATCTTCGAGATATCTACGCCATGTCGATGCTCAGCTGAACAAGGAGGCGCTGATGGCTAACTGGCGCACGCTGGTGATGCTCGTCGCCTTCGCTCTGTTCCTGATGAAGACGGGCCCGGTTGAGTGACGAGATCGGGGTTGCGTCAGTCATAGGCTGAAGTAGAAGCAAGCGCCGCGCTCGACTTCGCTCTCAGCCCAGACACGCCCACCGTGCCGGCTGATGATGCGCCTCACCGTGGCCAGACCGATGCCCGTGCCCTCAAACTCCGTGGCGCCGTGCAGCCTCTGGAACGGCTCAAAGAGCTTGTCCGCATAAGCCATGTCGAATCCAGCGCCGTCGTC